>DATARG010000200.1:0-7742 GCA_036264275.1 Candidatus Udaeobacter sp.
TTTCAGTCCAGCGCGAGCGATTACGAACTTTGCACTGCCGTTGTTCTTTAATGACTCATGTTCGTCCGCTGTGTATCCGTCTTTATCGGCATTTCCTAATGACGGGGCAGTTGCCGCTTTCGAGAAGCAACCTAGAACGAAGTCGCGGACAAGTCCGATGACGTTGCGAGGATTCCTTTCGTGAAAGATCGCGTGATAAGCGTCTGGGAATACTTTGAAGCTTTTTTGAGTTGAAGAAAGACCATCAAAAAACCTTTGTTGTGCTTTGAGACTCACAACCCAATCTTTTCCGGCGCCGATCATCAGCGTTGGCGTTTGAATCGCACCGGCATCCGCGACCAACCGTTTTGAAGTGTCGTGAAGGTCAAGAAGTACGTTCACCGCAATTTGCCGGAAGATAAGCGGATCGGAATCATAACGGGCAGCTTGTTCACGATCGTGCGTGAGCATCTTCGATTTCACGTAGCTCTTTACGAATCGCGGTCGAAGAATTCGCAGCGCTGGAACAGCAAATGGAACATAAAGCTTCACGTGAAATGCAGCTGTCACCAAAATCATCGCGCGAATCGGCGGTGCGTAATCGTGGACCCAGGCTGTCACAATGACGGCAGCAAGGCTATGCGCGAGCACAATCATGTTTTCGAAGGGGATGCCGAACTGTTCCGAAACATGACGCGCGAAGGCGTCTACATCTTTAATCACGTCCTGAAGACTTTTTGCGGCGCCGCGATCACCTGCGGAACGACCATGACCGCGCGCGTCCCAGGCGAAGATCGCGATGTCGTCAAGGTCTAACGAATCGACTGTTTCCTGCCAACGACCGGAATGCTCGTGACCACGATGAAAAAGCAGCAGCGCCTTGTCTGTCGCCGTATTTGGGATCCACGAGCGATAAAACAGCTTGGCACCATCCCAACTGCTGAAAGTTCTTTCAGTGGCTTCCATTTGCCGGGCGCAATTGGTTCACGGCATCGCGTAGTTCGGTGGCAATGGCGCCGATATCGCTCTTGCCGGTCCCGTGATCGCGATAATTGCGCGGCGTCCCAATGACCAATCGAATTTTTCGCGGGCGCGGAAATCGTCTGCCTTTAGGCCATGCCCGAAATGATCCATCGATAAAGCATGGCGCGACCGCAACGTCGCGTCCCGCAACAAGAGCGCCGATTCCCGATTTGAATTCCCCAACTTCGCCGGTCGTCGACCTTGTGCCTTCCGGAAAGATAATCAAAATCGTTCCTGGATTGGCGAGCAGTTCCCGGCAAAGCGACAGGCTTTGTCGAACACGCGTTTGTCGCGCAAACGGCAGCGCATTCACGAGTATCGCGGCGGCCCAAAGCCGTGGGACGCTTTGGAAAAAATAATCAGAGGCGGCCGCTGGAAACGCGCGATGCAGTTTGCGCAGCGGCAACGCGGCGAGCAAACAAAGTGTGTCGAGATGACTGCAATGATTCGCGACCATTATGAGTGAGCGGTTTGTCCGTAGATTTTGGTGCCCGATAATTTCGAAATGGTTGTAGATCTGCAGCAGGCGTCGAGTGATCAACGCGCCGAGTGATCGCAATCCGTAAACGAGCATGTCTGGGTCGCGCGGAAACTGACGCAGATGATCAACCGGCGCTTGATTGAGATCGCGCACGGAATCGGAAAGCCATCTTCTCATCAGAGCGGATAATAATACCGGGCCATGTGCATGAACAATGGCGCTGCATAAATCAAGCTGTCGATCCGATCCAGAATTCCGCCGTGACCGGGAATAGTTGCAGCCATGTCTTTGGTTCCGATCTCGCGCTTGATCACGCTAATCGAAAGATCGCCGAGTTGGCCGCCAATTCCAACGATCAAGCCGATCAGAATTAGTTGCCACGCGCCAAAGAATGGAAACGAGAAGCGAAGAAGCCAGGGCAGAATCATGGCGACACCGAGAGCTCCGAGCGCGCCTTCCCAGGTCTTATTCGGACTGATCTGGCTGCGTAACGGATGGCGGCCGAAAATTTTTCCGAAAGTAAATGCAGCCACGTCAGTCAACCCCGTGGCGAAAACAATGTAACAAATAAAGCCATAGGCATTGCGAGCGTTCGCGATAAACCCCAGGTGACCGAACATCCAGCCGATGTAAACGAAGCCGATAATCGCGAGGGATATGCGTTGCAGCTCGCCGCGCGCGCGATTCCGCAAGATCGGAATGAGCAGAATCAACGCGATTGCGAACGCTGGAGTGGCGATAAAGAATCCGTACCAGCCTGGTCCACGTTCGTCGCCACGCGGATCCGAAATTACCGAAGCCATTCCGACTGTAAGAATTCCGGCATAAACCGCACCGGTCATCCACGAGTCACGATACAATCCCGATGCGTGCGCGAATTCCTTGAAAGCGTAGATCGCAAGCACCGTGACGCCGATGATGGTTGGAACACGTCCGAGAAGAACAACGACGAAACCGATCCCGGCGATGAGAATCCACGACCAATACGTCTTGAACATCGACGCGGTTTCCTTTCTCAAGACTAACCGGAGAAAGCCGAGCACCGCGCCAGCGATCGCCAGTGAAATCAAAATGATCCAGAAGTAAGCGCGAAAAACGGGATCTTGCAGCGCGATCTGCGGCGACATCACCGCTCATCTTGCAGCGCGACGGTGATGCGTTTCAAGCGAACAACGATTGTTTCCACACAACCAGCGATGACGACCAGACATGTCCAATCGAAAATGGTGAAAGTCCCAGATGATTCCGGTGCGAGAAAAAACGTTAGCGATGCACCTACGTGGAGAGCCACCATGCGCCACGGTTTGGACATACACCCACCAAACTGACGTCGAACACCGAGCGCTTGTCCGAACAGACCAACGTACGAGGTAAGCACGGCGAAAATTGCTGCCCAATATCCGATGAACGGATTCATCAACCCGCTGTGCGCAACCCCGACGAAAATCACGATGTCGGAGACGCGATCGGGTAGATCGTTCAAAATCTCACCGCGGCGACTCGCCTTCCCTGCCG
This sequence comes from Candidatus Udaeobacter sp., assembly GCA_036264275.1. Taxonomy (GTDB): domain Bacteria; phylum Verrucomicrobiota; class Verrucomicrobiia; order Chthoniobacterales; family UBA10450; genus Udaeobacter. Next base: position 2,999 of record DATARG010000200.1, read on the forward strand.
CGACGGCGACCATACCGTCGAACATGTTGAACCAAAGCCGCAAATAACAAAAAAGCGGCGCGATGATGAGCAGCCAACGGTTTGCGCCCGATTTCCAAAAACAAATTGCGGCGATCAGCGCAGCTGTGATCGACAAATATGAAATCGCATCAGGATGAATTCCGTAACGGACACAGAACCGCGTAGCAGCGCCCGCAGTTTGCCGAAACACTGCCGCGATCGGTCGCCGTGAAGAAGGTTTGTAATCCGACACCGTTGCTATTTTGTAAAGCACCGACTCTGTCTGGCAACACAAACGACAAGTGCATTAAAGCTCGCTGCCAATTCGAAACGAACTGCTGAACGGCGAAGATGCGAGACTAGCTCGGTCGCAACAACTTGTTAGGCGCCGAAGCGTGCCGGACTTCAACGGAAAATTCCCTAGGTCACGGTCGGGAAAAAACGAGTAAAATTTCTTGCGATTAGGCGGAAGCTCGTTTACTAGGCTCGAAGTTTTTGAAGATTGTTCTGGGGGGAACAGCCGCCTCTCATTACCTGCTCGGGTATGGGAGGCGGTACTTTTTTTGACCGAAAACTAAAGGGGGGGTGTTCTGGGGAGGAACAGCCGCCTTAAATTATTTGTTTTTAGAGTTGTTGGTGTCACTGACACCGAAGAGCACTTGATGGCCGCCTTTGACATCCTTTTCTGGAATCAGGTCGTTGAGGCGAATCAATTTAGCCTTGGTGCGCTTGCGCCTCTTACTCTCTGATTCTGCGGCGGGCGCATTCTTTTTATCCTTGGGTGTATTCACCTTGGTTCTCTCCTGATATCAGCATTCGTGCCAAGTTTCTGGCAGTGGAGAAAAAAGCGACGATTGAAACTACGTTTGTCGCTTAATCATAAGCACTTATGTATGCAATGATTTCTGCCGCCCGCCGAAATCGGTGCTTTGATGAAGCGAGGCTCCAACTGCATTATTAAACCACGTCGGCCTCAGATTCAGGCCAGTGTGCGTCATTTTTGGGCACCTCGCGGAGATACCGGGCGAGAGTCGAGCGAGAAATACCGAGTAAACGGGCCGCACGTCGCTGGTTCCGGTTTGCTTGTTCATAAACGAACCGAACGTGCTTTTGTGTCGCGTGTTCGAGCGAAAGATCAGCAACAGCATCAGCTTCCTGATGATTGCTCACGAGTAACGGCTGTGGTTTTTCAGGTTCTGATGGCGCCCGATCGGGTTTGAGGTCCGAGGGAAAAATGACGTGTTCGGGAAGAATTACAGAATCGTTGCAAAAGAGAGTCATGGTGCGGACGGTGTGACTCAGCTCGCGCAGGTTACCGGGCCAGTCGTGACGAAGTAACTTCTCCATCGCTTCAGGATGAATGGCCGTGATCTGCTTGCCTTCCTTCGCGGCCGCAGCTTTCAATTCCGTGGCGATCAACGCGGGCAACTCTTCCAGCCGTTCCCGAAGCGAAGGAATAAGCAGCGTAAGACCGTTGAGTCGCTGATACAGATCCTCTCGAAGTTTCCCTAGACGGACACGTTCTCGCAGCGAACAATTCGCCGCGCAGATGATTCGCGCGTTGGAAGTGAGCATCCGTTCGGAGCCCAGGCGTTCAAATTCGCCATATTCCAGAACTCGCAGGACTTTTACCTGCGCGAGGGGACTCATCTCCGAGATTTCATCTAAAAAAAGCGTGCCCTTGTCGGCGAGTTCAAACTTTCCTTTCATCGTTTGTTGTGCGCCGGTGAATGCTCCGCGTTCGTGGCCAAACAACTGACTCTCGAGCAATGTGTCGCTAATCGCCGCGGCATTAAACGAGATGAATGGGCCATTGGCCCGCTTTGATGAATTATGGATGGCTTGGGCAAGCAATGTTTTGCCCGTGCCAGTCTCGCCGAGCAGTACAACTGGAACGTCTGATCTAGCGGCAAGTTCGGCCAACTGAAGACAACGCGCCATAGCGTCATTGCTTGTCGTTAGGTCTTCGAGCCTCAACCTGGACGGTCGCGCCTGCATCGGTGGTTATTGCTTATGCTCTCACGTAATTGCCGGAGCGGCTCGAATGCATAATCATGGAGAGCCCTTGTGGTTTTAAGGATTCGGTGTGGAGTGAGTGGCGTTGACTAAATTGTGGGCTCATCAAAACCTGTTTAGATTCCAAGTTGCTGGCTGGAAAGGTAGTAATACAACCCACGCTGCGCCATCAACTCATCGTGGGTGCCAATCTCGGCAATACTGCCCTTCTCCAGAACGACTATAGAATGAGCTTCTCGAATGGTGCTTAGACGATGCGCAACCACTATCGTCGTGCGTCCAGCGACTAATCGGGCAAGGTTGTCCTGGATCGCGCGTTCGGATTCTGTATCCAGCGCGCTCGTTGCCTCGTCAAAGATCAACACCGCTGGATTGTTATAGATCGCTCGCGCGATTGCTATGCGCTGCTTCTGACCCCCGGATAGCGAAAGGCCCGATTCCCCGATCTTTGTCTCATAACCGAGCGGCAAGCGCATGATGAACTCGTGAGCAGCGGCAGCCTGGGCAGCTGCAAGGAGGCGATCAACATCCGGCTCAGGATCGCCAAATGAAATATTCCGCGCGATCGTATCGTTAAACATGTGATTTTCCTGAAGAACGGTCCCAATCTGTCGTCGGACGTCGCGATAATTCAGACTCTTTAGATCCAGATTGTCGAAGAAAATTGTTCCCCCCGTAGGCTCAAGCAGGCCTGCGATCAATTTGATGAGCGTTGTCTTGCCGCTTCCGCTGCGGCCAACGAATGCCACCGTGCGTCCCGGCTGAAGATTGAGCGTAATATCCTTTAGGATATCGGGTGATTCAGGTCCGCCATATTTGAAACTGACGCCCTGCAACTGGATGCGCCCTTCGAGGCTGCGGACGGGGACGAGGCCCGAACGATCATGACCCTGCTCCGGCTCCTGTTCGAAAATGTCATTCAAACGGTTTAGCAGGACAGAAGCGAGCTGCACGTTGTCCCACACGCCCAGGGCCCGCAAGATCCCCGCATATGCCATCGCTGTCAGTGAGCTAAACGCAACAAAACCACCGACGCTCAAATTGCCGTGGATGACTTGCATGGCACCGACCCAGAGGAAAATCGCAGTAGACAACAGGCCAATGGTTTGCAGGACACTCTGCCAAGACATCACGACAAACGTCGTCTTGAAAAGTTTTTGCGAGACCGAAAGAAACTCGTTCAGCATGGCGTCACGAAATGAACCCTCTGCCGCTGCCGCCTTTACAGCCTCGATCCCCCTAATCGCATCAATCTGATGCGAACTATATTTGCTCTGACTTTCTTCCACCCCGTGATAAAGGGGGCGCAACACCTTTACCGAAAGAATCATTAGCCCTACGTACAGCGGCGTTGTCGCCAGAAAAGCGATGGTGAGCAGCGAACTGTAGATTGCCATTAAAACGATTGCGCCCACCAAAAAAACAACTGCCAGTAATGCGCCAACCCCCTGTTGGATAACCAATTGCCGAACTTGCCGCGCACCTTCCAGCCGGCGCTGAATGTCGCCCGTTCGACGACTTGTGAAGTAACTCATCGGCAGAGACAAAAGTTTCTGGCTCAGGAAATCGAGAACTGCCGAATCGAGTCGTACGGCCGCAAATGCGAGCAGGTATTCCTGAGCGAGTGCGGCGAACTGAACGAAAATGAGCGCTGCGAACATGCCCAACAGAATGATTTTCAGTAGCCCGGTGTCCTTTTCGACGATGACTTTATCAACGACGATCTGGGTGAATACCGGGAACAATAATTGCAGAAAAGTCACAGCGATCGCCAGTCCCAGCACCTGCAGCAAAATCACTTTGAATCTCGAAACAAACGGCAGAACCCAAGCTAGTGTGGATTTACTTTGCGGAGCTTCTTCAAAAGCTGGCGTGTAATCGAACAGTGCTGCGTAACCAGTCCACTTCGTCTCAAATTCGGGTCGCGAAATCTTGCGTAGTCCGCGCGCGGGATCGGCCACGCGAACAAATTGCTCGTCCAGATCGTAGAGCACGATCCAGTGGTTACTCTCCCAGTGAACTATTGCTGGAAGCGGCATTTGCGGAAGATGTCGGTACGAAATTTTTAGTGGACGCGCCGCCAATCCAAGTTCGGTCGCCGCGTGAGAAATTGCTTTCAAGCTGGTGCCATCAGTCGCTGTGTGACAAAGCTGTCGAATCCGAGCCAAACTAACCTTGCGACCAAAGTGTCGGCAGATCATTCCGAGGCATGCGGCACCGCAATCCATCTCGTCGATCTGCATGATGTGATCGATCTTTCGCAGGCGTTTGCCGTGTTTACGGAACAGGCCTTGTTCGTCGGCGAACGGCGCTTCCTGACCATCGTTCCCTTTCAGGGGCTGTTGGCCGTCGAGCTCGACTTTGTCGTATACCTGTGTTTCAGCAGGAAGCAGTTCGGTGGCGAAATCGAGCGGAACACGGGCCTCGGCTTTCGCCTCATAGCGGGCTAACCGTTCGCCTAACAATTTATCGAATTCTGGAAATCGCCGGCGGAGATCTCGTACGGACTTTGGTTCAAGGGAAAGCAATTGGCAGTCTGTGAACGCTTCCACCGATGCCGCGCGCGGCGAGTCGTTTAAAATCGACAATTCACCAAAAAAATCGCCTTCGCGATAGAACGCGAGATTGCGCTCTCGTCCGTTCAAGCCAGCGAATGCGCGCGCCCGTCCCTTCTCGATTACGTAAAGCGGCCCGGCGTTGTCCCCTTCTCGAATAATCAGATTGCCTT
>DATARG010000228.1:0-18597 GCA_036264275.1 Candidatus Udaeobacter sp.
ACTCGGCTACAACGTCACGCCGGTAATCGATCGCATTTATTTTCATTCAATTTATTTCCGCGAACTGGGCGGCGTGCTCTTTGAAATCGCGACTGAGCCGCCGGGTTTTACATTGGACGAGAAAGTGGAAGAACTCGGCACCCAGTTACGTCTCCCGCCATGGATGGAATCGGCGCGCTCACAGATCGAAGAAATTCTTCCCCCGATTCACGTGCCTACTGAAGTGATTTAAATAGCCTTTGTAGCCACGGCCCTGTGGGCTGTTGTCCTACATATGACAGACAGTTCCCGCGTCGACCGGCCACAGGCCGGTGGCTACAGTAAACATCGACCGGACTTCATTCATGAGTTCATACCGGCCGGCTCATCACGCACACTTTTACTTCGGCATGGCATCGGTGGAAACGAGCGGGGCCTCATCGCGCTTGGCCGCGAACTGGATCCGAATGCTGCATTGCTAAGTCCGCGCAGAAATGTTCTAGAGAGGGAATTTTTGCCCGAATTCGAAGCTACTGAGCCGAGTCTTTTTGCTCGCCAAGCTGGCAAGGAATATTCAAGACTTGGCCGCGTATGAAAACATCCACTGAATCCAAACAAGGCAGGAAACCTTCGAGATTTCTAATTGCCATAGTTCTGGCGTGCTTTGCACTTCTGCCAAAAACGGGAGCTGTTAATCCGCCACCGATTGGAGGCTATCCGGGTGGGAACACAGCAGAAGGGCAAAGCGCTCTTTTGAACCTCACCACCGGCACATACAATGCTGGGATTGGTGTATTTTCGCTTCTAGACAATGCCACTGGCAACTTCAACACCGGAGTCGGCGCGGGCACGCTCCTTTCTAACACCGCGGACGAAAATACGGCCACTGGCGCGGGAGCACTTTTAAGTAACACAACCGGTGGCCTAAACACGGCCCATGGAGTGTTCGCTCTTTTTTCCAATACTACGGGGGGGCGAAAACACGGCCAACGGGTTTGAATCGCTCTTTAACAACGCCACCGGCAATGACAACACGGCCATCGGCGACAGCGCGCTTTTTAGCAATACGGCCGGAGGCGATAATACGGCTATCGGTTACCACGTGCTCTTTCAAAATACTGGGGACCTAAACACGGCCACTGGTTGGCAGGCGCTCAATAACAACACAACCGGCGCAGCTAACACAGCTGACGGCTTATCAGCGCTTTTGAACAACACCACCGGTAACTTCAACACGGCCATCGGTGAAACAGCGCTCCAGAACAACGCCACCGGCAGCGAGAACACGGCCACAGGCCATAACGCGCTCGCCGGCAACACCACCGGTGTCCAGAATACAGCCATTGGTAATCTGGCGCTCGAGAACAACACGAGTGGCAACATAAACGTAGCCGTCGGCGTCGCGGCACTACAAAACTGTACCACCGGTCAGGCCAACGCAGCCATAGGCGTGAATGCCGGTAGCAATGTCACAACGGCCAACGGTGTTACCTGTCTTAACGCCAGTGGAGAAAATGTGGATCAAACGACTTGGATAAACGGTGTCTTCGGCGTGACAACGCAAAGCGGCACGACGCTGCCGGTGGTTGTGTCCTCCGCCGGTCAACTCGGCACGCTTAGCTCGTCTCGTCGGTTTAAAAAGGAGATTAAATCGATGGACAAGGCTAGCGAAGCCATCCTGGCACTGAAACCCGTAACGTTTTGCTACAAGAGCGACGAGACAAGCACGCCACAATTTGGGCTAATTGCCGAGGAGGTGGCTGCCGTGCTTCCAGACCTCGTGGTACGTGGCAAGAACGGGGAAATCTACAGCGTACGTTACGAAGCGGTAAACGCGATGTTGCTCAACGAGTTTCTCAAGGAGCATCGGAAAGGTGAAGAACAACAGGCGACCATTGCAGAGTTAAGGTCGACTGTAGCTCAGCAACAGAAAGGAATGGAAACCTTAACGACGCGTTTGAACGAGCAAGACGGGAAAATCCAAAGAGTGGATGCGCAGCTCGAACTCAACACAATCGCGCGGCAAACGGTCGCGAATGATCAATAAAAGCATTGCTGTAGTGACGCGTGTGTGCACGCGCAATGGACTGCGGCTGCGGACAGCCGCCTCTGGAACCCGTTCCTACGAACTTTCTATTCGTGACGTCCGCATGATCCGCAGTTTCGTTAAAAATTTCGGCGATCACAGATCACCGCTAAGGAATGACTGCTAGAGAAAAATCCATCGAAGGACGAATCGAACGGCTGCATTCCGATTCACGTGCTTACCGGAATGAGTTAAGTACCTTTGTAGCCACGGCTTTGGGGCCGTTTTCCCCATCGATGACAAACTGTTCCCCCGCTGACCGGCCGCGGCCGGTGGCTACAGCAATCACATCTTAACATGATGAAACTTCGACCCGACTTCATTCATGAGTTCGTTCCCGGCAGCTCTTCACGCACGCTTTTGCTTCTACATGGCACTGGTGGAAACGAACGTGATCTCATTCCGCTTGGACGGGAGCTTGATCCGAATGCGGCCTTACTTAGCCCACGTGGCAAGGTGCTCGAAAATGGAATGCCGCGGTTCTTTCGACGACTCGCCGAGGGTGTGTTCGATTTGGAAGATTTAAAATACCGCGCAAACGAGCTGGCGGACTTTGTCGCAGCAGCCGCTCAGCATTTTGGATTGGCAACCGATCAGTTAGTCGCCGTCGGGTATTCTAACGGCGCAAACATCGCCGCAGGCATGTTATTGCTTCGTCCGGAAATCTTGCACGCAGCCATTCTATTTCGCGCCATGGTGCCACTCGTGCTCGAAAAGGTACCGAACCTTTCATCCGCACGTGTCTGGATCGGCGCTGGAAACCAGGATCCAATCATTCCAGCATCGGAGGCTCGGTCCCTACTGGAACTTCTTCGTCGCGCGGGAGCGGATGTCGCAATTCGATTTCTTGAAGCTGGCCACGAATTGACGCGCGATGATCTTAAAGCTGCGCGCGAATGGCTGAGGACATTGCAATGATCAAAGGAAGATGAATCCGAAAAGGAGCACTCCTGTTGAGGGGCTGCCAATCACACATCAACCGGTCAGCTCCGCCAGACCATCTCAGTGCTGATAAGCCAAGCATAAAAGGTATTCACGGCTGCTAACAACGTTGAATGTTTGAATCCCGTGGATGCTCCGGTTTGTTATTGAAATCTAATCCTGCTCAGGATATTCCCTTTTCTCCAAATGATGGAATCGAATCCTGATCCGTTGGGGCCGGAAATACGGCGCGCGGCACGTCTGGATCCGAGCACGCGTGCACACGGACTGGCCGATTTCGGAGTCAGGACGCGCGGAAAAGCCTATACGGAAAAACCTCAGATTGGCGACACACCGCCGGTAACGAGCAAGAGAAAGAAAAGGCGCGTGCCTTTACTGGCAATTGCCTTCATTGCGGCGGCGCTTGTCTCCGGATTTATTTGGAAGCAGGAAGTGCTGCCTCATTGGATGCACCCATGGACTGCGGTGCAGCAGGAGCAGATCCTGACTCTGACTCCAGCCGATGTCGATTACGCCGCGACCGATGCTGCTCGTGCCGCTTTGGCGCGTGGAGAAATTCCGCCGGTACTGGCAAATGCAGACGTCGCGACACGTGAGAACATTCTTTCTGGCAAGGAGAATCTCTACACAAAACGTCTCCTTCAACAAAACCAGAACGGCATCCTTGTGCACGCGCGCGTTTCGACCGGCGGTGTTTTTCTGGGCGAAGATTTGCTAACAGCGGAACGGCCGCAGGGCACGACATTTCCGGCCGGACCTGGCGCGCCAACTCATTTTCATTTCACAGCCGAACAAACGGGACCGAACGGCGTGGTGAGTTGCTGGGTGAAATCGGTCAACGGCGGCGTTGTTACGACGCGACCAATGGCCGCGGGGGACAGCGCCGACCTGGAGGTGATCGCGCAATGAGTATGCAACCGGGCCGCGTGATCAAGATTGTGAAGCGCGAAAACCACGAGGAAATTTTGAAGAATCCTTATTTGCTCGTGATGCTTGCGATCACCATCGCTGGCGCCATTTTCGGATTGAACAAAGCGAGTCATGTTTTCGCGCCGTTATTTTTCTTCGCGGCGCTAGCGGGAATGGGCTGGCTGGGGTGGCAGCAATGGAGAGCCGAGAAAGCGGAAGCGAAAGCGCTCGATTACACGCAACTCGCGTCGACAAATCTCAGTTCGTTCGCACCGTGGTTGAAAGAAAATGTGCGCGGACAGGATGAAACGGTCGATTCAATTCTGGCTGAGTTGCAGGCCAATCTTTCGCTCGCAACCCCGGGACGAACTCTGGGCGCTTTTTTTCTCGTCGGCCCGACCGGCACCGGAAAAACTTTTCTCGGCCAGCTCATCGCTGAGGCGCTTTATCCGGAATCGGAGCCGATCGTTCTGCGAATGAATCAATACAAACATGGCGACGATGTTTTCACACTGATCGGTCCGCCGCCCGGCAGTCCGGGGTACGAAGTTGGCGGCACGCTCACCCGGCCGGTGCTGGAAAATCCGCGGCGCGTCATTATTTTCGACGAATTAGAAAAAGCGCATCGCGATTTGCAACATTGTCTTTATGACATTCTGGACACGGCGAGTTGCCGCGAAAAAAGTTCGGGACGCACCGTGGATTTTAGCGGCTGTGTTTTTTTTGCGACGTGCAACGCTGGTGTCGAGGCTTTGCGCGCATTGTGCCGCGATGGAAAACCCGATCCTGTCAGTTGGCTCGGACAAAGTCGCGATGCGCTCGTAGACGCAGCCGGATTCGACCGCGCGTTTCTGGCACGGTGGTCGGCGATTTGTTTCATGGACGAACTTTCGCCGTTACACGTTGCGGAAGTTGCATGTCTCCAACTCGCCCGTCATTGGCGCACTTACGGAATCGAGGTCAAACACGCAGCGCCGGAGTTGATCCTCGACGCCGTGCAGCGCAACGAAGAATTCAAGCAATACGGCGTGCGGCAACTGGGCGCTTACGTGCAGATGAAGACAAGCGCGGCCATCGGCCAGGCTCGCGCGCGTGGAGTGAAGAAAGTGGATTTGATCGTCGGTGCGAACGGCAATCTCGAAGTTTCAGCCGCGCCAGAATAATGAACTGGCGCGCGCTGCTGCAAAACCAGTGGTTCCAGTTGTGTCTGCTCGTGACGGCGCTGTCCGGCGGCGTGATGATTTATAATATCGCGCAGGAACCGGGTCCGGATATCGTTCGCGGTAACGGAACGCCGGCGCCCGGCTCTTCACCTTCGGCAAGTGTTTCGCGGCGGACAATCACGAAAATAGCAGCGAAAAAGCGCGGGCAATGGATTCTCGATTCTTCTGGCGCGCGCGACGCCGATAGCGGTGACATCGAAACCGTAGCGGCAAGTTTGTCCGACGGCGATGTAGTGAATCTGCGAGCGGGAACCTACACTGGTAATTTCGAAGTGAACGTCAGCGCACATTTCATCGGACCGGCTTCGGGAAAAGGCGTTGCGACTATTCGCGGAGTTGATGGGCAGCGAGCCGGACTTACGATTTCCGGAAAGAAAGTAGAATTCGAAAATATCTCGCTGAGTTTTGAATCGGCGGGCGATTCACCTGCCGTGCAAATTTCACGCGAAGCGGCCGTCGAACTGACGAACTGCGCAATGACCACGCAAAGCAAGTTTGGAATTTTAGTCAGCGAAAGTGCGTCCCTTACCGCGCAGGGAACGCAGTTTCGCGCGGCCAACGCCGGCTGTTGCTTGAAATACCAAGGCACTGCGCGGGGCACACTCAGTCATTGTAGTTTTCTCGCGGGCCGCTGGGGAATGGAAGTGGTCAATGCCGCGCAAGTGCAGGGAAGCAATTGCTCGTTCCAGCAAATCGGACTCGTTAACGGAGTCGGTCTAACGCTCGGCGTCGTAGGCGGTCGTGCATCACTCACGCTCGATGCCTGTCAATTCGATGGCAATACCGCAGCCATCATGGCCGACGAAGGAGGCACGCTGCATTTGACCGGCAGCACCCTTCGCAACAACGGCATTACCGGCGAAGGAGAGAATACAAGCTGGGGAATGATCTGCGCGCAGCATGGCTCACGAGTTTCCCTGAAGGACGACGTTTTCGAAGACAATCGCCAGGGGCTTGTCGCGCTCGGCGGCAGCAGCTTGCTTCTCGAGCGCGCCCAAATGCGCCGGACAGGGCTCGTGACAGAGAATCAGAAATTAAAAGCCTACTGCAATGCGGTGGGCGCAAGCGACCAGGGCACGACTGTAAATGTGATGGGATGCACCATTTTCGATTCACTCAACGATGCTTTCAACGTGGCCGGCGGCGCGAATCTAAACATTGTGGAGACAACGATCACAAACTCAAATCTCTGCGCGCTTACTCTCGGCTTTGCCAATACTGCCGCCGCGCAGGCGGTGTTGAATAATGTGCGGATCAACGGCGCCCATGGCGACGCCATCTTCGTTAACAGCGGCAGCCAATTGGACATGCAATCTTGCCAGGTCGCCAATAGCGACTTCGTCGGCGTTGAAGCGCAAGGCAACGGGTCTCAGGGAAAGATAACCAACAGTACGATTACCGGCTGCAAGTCCATTGGATTGGACGCGAACCTCGGCGCCACGATCACGGCATTTGGGTGCACGATGGAAGCGACGACGCGCGGCGCCCAGGCCGGTTTGCCTAACGACCAGCAAAAACAAGGATCTGTTCTTCTAACCAACTGCACCGTGCGCGGGAATTCCGTTTTCGGTGTGGGCGCCTGCCGCGGTGCGATGCTGGTGATGAAAGGCGGCTTTCTAGGAGGTAATAAGCAAAACACCTGGCACGAATCGGGCGGAACCGTGCGCGTAGAGCACTGAGAGCGACAGCTGAAAATTTCCAGCTAGCTCACGATTCAAGCGAGATTAACCTTAGGACCATGGCGGACCCACTCGAAAACATGACCGACTGGAACCAGCTCAAAGCGATGCTGGACAAAAAAGCGGACGAAACCATCGGCACAAAAATCGATGAAGCGGCACTGCTCGCGCATTTGCGCTCACGCGTCAAAGGTCAGGACGCGATCCTTGAAGACGTCGCGAAGCTGATTCGTTTGCAGGCGGCGAAGAAGCAAAAGGACAAGCCGATCGCAAACCTTCTTTTCCTCGGCCCAACTGGCACCGGTAAAACGGAGCTGGCGAAGGCGATCGCGGAATATTTGTTCAAGGACGAAAACGCAATGCTGCGTTTTGATTGCTCGGAGTTGAGCGGACCAGAAGCGAAGACACGCCTGGTCGGTACGCCCACCGGTTACATCGGCAGCGAACAGGGCGGCCAACTCACGCGACCCGTCATGGCCAACCCGCGCCGCCTCATTCTCTTCGACGAAATTGAAAAAGCGTATCCCCCTGTCTTCGATCTTTTCCTGCAACTGCTCGGCGAAGGACGCCTGACCGAACAAGGCAGCGGCAAAGTCGTGAACTACACACAATGTCTTTTTATCCTAACGAGTAATGCGCACGCGGAAGCGATCGGCAAAATTCAGGCCGAGATGACCGATTATCACGAAATGCTTAACGCTGTAAAAGGTGAACTGGCCGAAGCCAAGGTGTTCCGGCCTGAAATTCTGGGACGCATCGACAAGGTCTATGTCTTCCGTCCGCTCGCGGGCATGGTCGTAGCGGAAATTGCACTTCTGAAGATTTCCAAGCTCGCGCGCGAGTATGGATTGGAAGTGCAATTCGTCGCCCCTGAATTGATCATGCGTGCGTTGATGGCGAATGAAAAAGTGAGCCGCTTCGGTATTCGTGAACTCGAACGCATCTTGTTCGATCTCTTTGCCAATCAATTCATCGACGCGAAAGAATCGGGAGCCAAACGGGTCCGCGTCGATGTAGAAAACGGAAATGTTTGCGTAACTCCGGCAGCGGCAGATGGCACCGCGCCGTAAACCGAGGCGTTTGGGGCTCGGACTCCGCGTTTGGATCGGTGCAGGCGATCAGGATCCGATTGTTCCCTCGTCCGAAACAAAGCGTCTGGCAGAATTCCTTCGTGCCCTTTGAGCAGAGCTAACGATTCATTTCGCAAAGGCAGGGCACGGCCTAACAAGTGATGATGTCATAACAGCACGAGACTGGCTGGAGAAACTGCAGGGGTCAAAAACGCGAGGAAGGTTGAGTAGCGAATTACCATAGACGCTTTCTGGCGAAAGCGTGACCTGAACCGGATTTGAGATAACGTTCGAAAGCTTCTGCCGTGGTCTGATTATTGAATGCGATGTAGGTGATTAGCTTCCATGGGCCGAACTTTTTAGTATGAGAAGATTTGCCTTCGTTATTTTCTCGGAGACGCTTTTTAAGGTCTGTCGTCATTCCGACGTAGCGTTCCCCTTGCCCAGACAGAGTTTCAATAAGATACACGTAATACACTGGCCCTCCTTCGCTGAAGCTTCGGAGGGCATCCTGCTTCGCGCAACGAATGATCCCCAATCCTGCGAAGCGCATCAGCGCGAAGCAGGATGAAAACAAGCCGCCTTGAAGCATTCAGCGACGGTGTCCTCGCCATTATCATCACGATCATGGTGCTGGAACTGAAAGTGCCGCACGCAGTCGAGCTCGCTTCATTGAAGCCATTGTTGCCCGTGTTTTTAAGCTATGTGCTCAGTTTTATCTACATCGGCATTTATTGGAACAATCACCATCATCTGTTCCAAGCCACGGAACAGGTGAGTGGCGGAATTCTTTGGGCAAACCTTCATTTGCTGTTTTGGTTGTCGCTCTTTCCTTTTACCACAGGTTGGATGGGCGAGAACGGCTTAGCTGCCATTCCGACTGCCGTATACGGCTTCGTTCTACTGATGGCAGCTATTGCATATTATATTCTGGAGCGCGCTATCATTGCCAAGGAAGGTCGCGACTCGCTTGTGGCGCAGGCCGTTGGCCGCGAGTGGAAAGGTAAACTCTCTCTTGTGCTTTATCTCGCCGCTATCCCCCTCGCCTTTGTCAGTCCATGGATTGCCGCCGGACTGTACGTGTTTTCCGCGCTCCTGTGGTTGGTTCCTGACCCGCGAATCGAGCGGAAGCTGGAGAACCGCAAAGAGTCAGAAATAAGAATATGAAAATAGTCGCGACCGGCTCCCGGCTAGCGGATACCTGCGCGCGACGGCAAGAAAAACTGATCAAAGTTTCGCCAATTCCATACACGATTGTCCGCGCTACGCAGTTCTTTGAGTTTGTTGGCGGCATCGCTGATTCCGCAACCACTGGGCAGACCGTACACCTGCCGTCCGCGTTATTTCAGCCTATCTTCTCCGACGATGTCGCCACTGTTCTGGCCAGGATTGCTGTAGCGAACCCATTGAATGAAACCGTCGAATTGGCGGGCCCCGAAGCTATTCCGTTTGATGAAGTCGTTAGGCAATACCTCGCGGCGCATGATGATCCGCGCACGGTCGTGACAGACCAGCAAGCTCGCTACTTCGGGACGACCCTCGAAAAGCGCAGCCTCGTTCCAGGTGCGAACCCGCTACTCGGTTCTGCGCGTTTCGCGGAATGGCTTAACCGCACCACCCCGCGACGCTGATGTGCTTCAAGAAGGCGTTTCAACGCCAGATTGAAATTCGGCCTAACGACCGGAAGGTGGCGCTTTCTCGACCGAGCGCCTCGCCGTTCCTCCAATCCACAATAACGCCGTGACAGCGCTCGCCACGGCGAGCGCGGCAGCAATGGCCGTCACGCAGCGAAACCCATACACAAAACATTCGTCGACTGTGCGACGGATGAATTGTTGCGTTGCGGGATTCACATTTCCAGGAATCTCGATGGCCGCTAGCTTGATCGATTGACTTTGCAGCGATCGCACCACGGACGCTGGCACATTGGCGGTGCTCAACCGGTGAACCAGACAGCTTTTGAACACGTTAAGCATTACCACTCCAAATACTGCGATTGCGATCAGGCTTGCTGTGCGTGCGACTGCGTTGTTCACTCCCGATGCAATCCCCGCGCGGTTTTGGGAGATCGAGCTCATCACGGTCGTAGTGAGCGGGGCTACGGTAATGGCCATGCCTAATCCAAGTACGACCACCGGCGGAAAAAAATTTGTCCAATAATTCCCGCCGATTCCCGGGAGCAGAAAAAGCAAATAACTCACCGCAGTAACGACAGGGCCAACGACAAGTGGAAGTTTTGGACCGTAACGCTCAACAAGTCCGCCGGCCCAACGCGAAAGGAGCGACATAATCAATATGAAGGGCAATAGCACCGCACCCGCTTCAGTCGGCGAATAATGCTGAACTTGAATCAAATTCAACGGCAGGAAAAAAAGTGTTCCACCAAGCGCAGCATAAAGCAGAAATGTCAAAAGATTTGTTCCGGCGAACGTTCGTGAGCGAAACAATTTCAGCGGCAACATTGGCGACGAAAGGCGCGTCTCGACGAACAAGAACAGAATCAAAACGACTACGCCTGCCGCCAATGCGATGATCACCGAGCGATCGTTAAAACCGACCTGGGACGATTCGATCAGCCCATAGATTAAGGCGCCCAACCCGAGTGCTGCCAAAATTGCGCCTAACCAATCGATACGAGTGGCTTCCCGGTCCGAATTTTCGGCGACGTGCCATAGCGAAATTAACACCACAAGAAAAGCGAGCGGAACATTGATGAAAAAAACGGCTCGCCAGGAGACATGCTCGATCAGCCATCCGCCGAGAACCGGTCCGATTCCAGCGGTAATGGCACTGAAGCCCGACCATACGCCGATTGCGCGTCCGCGTTCTTGCTCGGAAAAGGAATTGCTGATGATCGCAAGGCTCCCCGGAACAAGAAGTGCCGCGCCGAATCCTTGAATCGCTCGCGCGGTGATTAATTGACGAATGTTCCCCGCAAAACCGCAAAGGCCTGATGCAATCGCGAAAATTACAATCCCCATCAAAAACACGCGACGCCGCCCGTAATGATCGCCTAACGAGCCACCCACAAGTAACAATGCGGAAAGAAGAAGCGCGTAAGACTCGATTACCCATTGCACATCCGCGGCAGTTGCATTGAGATTTGTTTGCAGCGCAGGCAACGCAACATTTACGACGGTGCCGTCGATAAACGCCATGCTCGAAGCGAGAATGGTTGCTGCGAGAATCCAACGTCCACGAGTTTTCGAACATGACGCCCCCGCGGAACCAGATCGAATTACGTTCTCGTCACAGGCGTCTTGAAAAGCGACTGGCATGTTTGTGGATACGGCAAAACCACACGTTGCGGCAAGTTCTCAGCTCGCCGGCTACGATTTTTGGTGTCCGTCCCACCTCATGCGGCGACGTCGATTACTTACAAGACGACTGTCCCGCGCAATATCTCCACAGCATAGCCACCGACGCGAACATTGGTAACGCATTCCCCTTCCCGCGTTGCCTGGACATGTATTTCGCTGCGGCGGCGACACTCGGCGCCTTGTCGAATCAACACCTGTTCATCACTATTTGCGACGCCGTGCTGGACCATCCAACTGGCAGCGCAGCCCGCGGCCGATCCTGTGGCTGGGTCTTCGCCGCCATGGAAAAACATTCGAGCTCCGGCTTCGAGCTGGCCGTCGCGGCGCTCGGGACAGAGAAAGTAGAACAAGTTCGCGCTGGTCTTCCTTAGAAACTCCGCTGCCTGACCGTAACCAAATGTTAGATCCCAGAGCGTCTGTCGATTGCGGAATGGCACGATCGTGAAGCTGAATCCGGTCGAGACCGGTTGGATCGGCCATTTCGAATGAATCTCGTTAATCGGAATCCCGATGACGCGCGCGACGTCTGCTCGCGAAAATGAAGCTCCAAATTCAGGATCGCGCTGGCGCATTTCACCGAATATCCGACCGTCCACCCGATCACCTCCGGCATTCCCCGAATTAGCAGTGAAACGCACCGGAATTTTTCCGACTTTCAAATCTAGGCTGATTTCGGCAGGCTTCCTTTGATTCGGCTCAGACGCATATAGGTGCAGCGCCGTGCCCAGAGTCGGATGCCCCGCAAACGGCAATTCTGCGTCGACAGTGAAGATGCGAACTCTTTTTCCGTCCCGAGCTTCAACGGCGGCGTCGCGCGGGAAAATAAAGGTCGTTTCCGAAAGATTCATCTCGCGCGCCAACGCTTGCATCTCGGTGTCAGTCAATCCGCGTGCATCGGGAAAAATCGCCAGCGGATTGCCCGCGAGCGGCGTCTGAGTGAATACATCAACTTGAACGAAGTCGTAAGTGCGGCCCGGCATTAAGGACTTGTCCGCGTGCGCTTGAAACATGCAAGAGAACATTAATTCTCAGTGCGAAGTGAGCGAATCATTGTGTGGGTTCAAAAAGACTCTTGAAAAAGTAGTTGACTAGTCAGTCTAGTCCCATTAAAAGGACGATGTGCCAAAAGCGACTGACATGAAAGAGCGCCTTATGGACGCAGCGATGGACCTGCTTTGGCAGAATAGCTACGGCGCCACATCGGTCGACGCGATTTGCGAACGAGCTGGCGCTAGGAAGGGCAGCTTCTATTACTTCTTCAAGTCCAAATCAGAACTGGCTGCAGCCGCATTGGAGTCAGATTGGAACAAGAAAATGGCACAGATGGATTCGATTTTTTCGCCGACCGTTCCGCCTCTGGAGCGGCTAGAGCGCTACTTTGATTTTGTTCATGGTCGGCTGGCTGAACTTCAGAGGAAATGCGGCTCGATCTTGGGATGTCCGTACGTGAGCGTAGGCAGCGAAGTCAGCACTCAGGATCCGGTTGTTCGCGAAACCATTGATCGGATCATGGATCGCAAAATGAAGTATTTCATTTCGGCTGTTCGCGACGCCGCGGCCCAAGGGTTGATTGATGCGCCGGATCCAGAGGCCAAGGCAGGTGCTCTTTTTGCTTGCTACCAGGGCACGGTGGCACAGGCGCGAATACAAAATGACGTCGAGTTGCTCCGACAATTTAAACACGTGGCGCGTGATGTTTTGGGCGTGAAACGCGCCGAAGCCGTCGGCACCTAGCTTCTCTTTTTTTTGCTAGTTTCATAGACGACCAGTCAAATATAAATCCACCAGAAAACCTGAAAAACGACCAATGAAAACTGACCAGCCAAAAAACCCAGCAGCAGTTTTCCTCCAGACAGTTTCACTCGCCGTCGCGCAGCTGAAACAACGATTACGAAAAGATTACGAACAGGCCTATCCGGGTCTGAGCGAAGTCATTCATCTCGTCCTCGACGAAGAAGAAGCAAAAGCGTGGGAGTTAACGCTTTTTCCGCATTTGCTCCTTCCCGATCTGGTTGACGCACACATAGCGAACCTAAACCTGCAACCGGCGAAGACGAACCGCCGCGATCTTTTCGCGCCTGACCGCTTCCGTGCCATTCCAAGTTACAAGCCTGCTGTCGCTTTGTGCGCTTGAAGGGTGCAATCGCATGACTCTGAGATCACCGGAAATTTTTCAAACAACACAAATGAAAGGAACGCAATGAACAATAATAACGCATTTGAAGGTAAAGTAGTGCTGGTGACCGGAGGAACCTCGGGCATCGGCAAAATCACGGCAATCGAGTTTGCTCGAGCTGGCGCAAAGGTTGTGCTGACCGGACGCCGCGAGAAAGAAGGAGCAGAAGTCGTTAGGCAAATCAACAAACTCGGCGGTGATGCGGTATTTGTCCGCGCCGACATCGCCAGGGATGCAGATGTCAAAAGGATGATCGATTTGACCGTCGACAAATATGGCAAACTCGACATCGCCTTTAACAACGCCGGCGTTGAATGGAAGGGACCGCTCGATCAAGCGACGGAAGCCGAATATCGCCGCATCTTCGACATCAACGTCTGGGGTGTTCTTAATTCAATGCGTCACGAAATTCCCGTCATGCTCAAAAATGGCGGCGGCGCGATTGTTAACACCTCGAGCGTAGCCGGGCACGCGGGCCTCGCCGGCACGAGCGTCTACATCGCATCGAAGCACGCGGTCGAAGGCCTGACCAAAGCAGCCGCGCTTGAATTCGCGAAACAAAATATTCGGATCAACGCGGTAGCTCCGGGACCGATTGCTACCGAGATGTGGGACCGCTTTGCGGGAGACGCGAGGGACCAGGTCATTTCAATCATTCCAGCCGCGCGGGTCGGCGAGGCTGAGGAGATTGCCGCGGCAGTTCTCTATTTGGCGTCGGATGCCGCCAAATTCACCACCGGCACATCGCTTATTGTCGATGGTGGTTTCATTGCTGGATAAGCGGCGCGCAAGGGCAAGGGAAACTCGCTATGAAAATTGAAACAGCGCAAACACAGCCAAAAAAACTTATCCGCGCGGTCTACCCAAACGGTGGCGACAAACGCGGTTACCGCATCGTCTTAACGATGCAGAAGTGCAAAGCAGCTTTCGCCTCCTGCTCGCTGACGAAATGGATCGACAAATTTACGCCCCACATATTAGGAGGCTACTAAATGGAAATGACAGTGAACCTAACGACTAATGATGGAACCAAACTCGGTGGCACCTTTATCTTTCCTGATACTTCATTGACGGTACATCGCATGGGCTACGGCGCCATGCAGCTCGCCGGGCCCGGCGTGTTCGGGCCACCCAAGGATCGCAACGCAGCACTGACTGTGCTGCGTGAGGCGGTCTCGTCCGGAGTGAACCATATCGATACCAGCGACTTCTATGGCCCACATGTTACCAATCAACTGATCCGGCAGGCGCTGCACCCCTACCCCGACGATCTTGTTATCGTCACCAAAGTTGGCGCCCGCCGAAGCGCAGACAAATCCTGGATTCCTGCTCTTTCTCGCCAGGAGCTTATCGACGGAGTTCATGAAAACCTGAAAAATCTGGGCCTCGACGTTCTCGACGTTGTGAATCTCCGTGTTGGTGGAATCGCAGAACCGTCTGAAGGATCGATTGAGGAACCGCTGACTGTGCTGTCTGAACTCAAACATCAGGGGCTCGTCCGCCACATCGGTCTGAGCAACGTTACTCCCAAACAGTTAGCCCGGGCTCAGTCCATTACGGAGATAGTTTGCGTCCAAAATTTTTATAACGTGGCGCACAGGCATGATGATGCTTTCATCAATGATCTCGCGCGGCAAGGTATCGCCTATGTTCCGTTTTTCCCATTGGGAGGCTTTACTCCATTGCAGTCGTCGGTGCTTAACGCCGTGGCAGCGAAACTGCAGGCGACGCCGATGCAGGTCGCACTCGCGTGGCTGCTTCATCGTGCGCCCAATATCCTTCTAATCCCGGGCACGTCCTCGGTTGCGCATCTGCGGGAGAACCTCGCCGCAGCCGAACCCAAACTATCAGACGACACCCTCAAACAGTTGGACACCGTGGCAAAAGCCAGCGCAACAAGCTCGGCTTAATTTGGTTTGTGCTGATTGCCGAGTAACGTTCGCACGTGACCAGCGAACAACAGGACGAGCAATTTTATCGCGACACGGAAGCCGTCGCCCACCCGAAGCTCGACGATTACCAGCTGTCGTTGCTTGAACCTTTGGGCGAACGCCGCGTGATGAAACGTGGCGACGTGATGTTCAAGGCCGGGCAACGTGATCTCGGACTGGCAATTGTTTTGCGGGGTAAACTCGAAGCGTTCGAGACGCGCGACGGCACCGAATATAACTTGGCTACTGCGCGTGAGCGCGAGTTCATGGGCGACATATCGATGCTCCAAGGCACGTCGATTCTCGGTTCGTCCAGAGTCAAATCGGATGAGGCCGAGATACTTCACATCCCCGCGGCCGAACTTCGCCGTGCGCTCGCTGAAATTCCCGCCGTGAGCACAACGATCGTGAACGCATTGATCATGCGCCGCCGCCGAATTCTTCGGGATCGCGAGTTTGCCGGCTTTCGTGTCTTGACCGCGGACCACGATCGCGACGGTCGTCAGATCGACGATTTTCTCGACAAGAATCACATTCCGCACAGAGTTGTCGATCGTGCGAGCGAGCAAGGTCAGGAATTAGCGAAGCGATTTCGACTAGCGAATCGCGATTTACCCACGCTGATCACACCAAGCGGTTCCCCTCTGCGACGTCCGTCATTGCGCGAAGTCGCACATGTCGCCGGATTGTTGCGGCCGCTCGCGCACGAAAACGAAACCGAGATTTTATCCGACCTGACAATTGTTGGTGCGGGCCCGTCTGGTCTTGCCGCGGCGGTTTATGCCGGCTCGGAAGGATTGAACACTGTTGTCCTAGAAAGTTACGCGCCTGGTGGGCAAGCGGGATCATCCTCGTTGATTGAAAATTTCTTTGGATTCCCAACCGGAGTCAACGGCGGCGACTTGACTTGGCTCGCTCAACTTCAGGCTTACCGCTTCGGTGCAAAATTTTCTACGCCAGCAGAGGCGCTCTCGCTTAACTACAATCCGGACGGCGAATACCGCGCCTGCATTGAGATCGAAGGTTGCCCGGCGACTTTGCGAGCAAAAACGGTTTTGATTTCAACCGGCGCAAACTACCGCCGGCTTGATGCGGAGAATCGCGAGAAATTCGAGGGCCTCGGAGTTTATTACGCGGCAACGGCGCTCGAAGGTCAGATTTGTCGCAATGAAACTGTGATCGTCGCCGGCAGCGGTAACTCCGCCGGACAAGCGGCGATGTTTCTTTCCGAGGGTGCCGCCAAGGTATTGCTGGTGATTCGTGGCGATGACATTACCAAAAAAATGTCCGACTACCTCTCGCGCCGGGTGCAGGTGCAACCAAACATCGAAATTCTCTATCGAACAGAGATTCGAAAAATGTTTGGCGACCAAAAGCTTGAGCAAGTCGAACTGGAAAACACAAAAACAGGAGAGCGCCGGACAGTCAAAACGCCCGCGGTATTTTCAATGATCGGCGCTCGCCCATGCACAGAGTGGTTGCCGCCGGAAATCGAGAGAGACGAAAAGGGATTTATTAAAACCGGCGCCGACGTCGCTGAAGCGCCAGCGTGGCGCGACAACAAACGGCGGCCCGCTCCGCTCGAAACGAGTCTGCCTGGAATTTTTGCAGCCGGCGACGTTCGCTCGGGATCAGTCAAGCGGTGTGCCGCCGCGGTGGGCGAAGGCGGAATGGCCGTCGCAGGAATCCATGTGAGCCTGGCGTCGCGGCGCAACTCCTCGGCAACCAAAGTATCAACCTAACAAGTTATGAGCGCTCGCGGCTGTTCTCATTTGGATGCAATCGAGTCTGTCAAACAACCGAAACGCAGGGAATGCGAAGAGTGCGTAAAGATCGGCGGCTACTGGGTTCATCTGCGCACCTGCCAGACATGTGGCGTGACGCTGTGCTGCGACAGTTCACCGAATCAGCACGCCAGCAAACATGCGGACGCCACCGGACATCCCGCAATCGCTTCCGCACAACCAGGCGAACGCTGGCTCTACTGCTATCCAGACGACGTGCTAGCCGATTATTGACGTTTCCGCAGGTGGAAATAAGCGTTGACACCTGAGCCCGTGCCCCCCATACCTGCACCGCACAAAAACAAGCAAGCCGACGCGGCTCTAATTAAGCTCCCTCAGTACCATGCACGGATCTCGAACGAGGAACCGCGTTCGACCAAAACAGAAAGAGACAACACCATCATGAAATCAATCGTTACCATCATAGCCATCACATTGTTTGGCTTCTTACCAGTGCCCTTTGTCCACGGACAGGCGTCACCTAAACCCGCAGCAGGTGCAAAACAAGCGGCGACCGCCGGGCCCAGCAAACGAACCGACGTTTATCACGTCCACTTCACCAAAGCCGCACTCGGGAAAGCCGTTGAGTTAGGCGACTGGCTAAAAACACCCGATCCCCACAACCCGATGCCAGATCATTTCATTGTCCTTCGCCATCAAGACGGCGACGCGTGGGATTATGTGGTTATCACACATCTCGGACCAAAAGCATCCGTGGAAGCTGCCGGAACGGCTGTGCCTCCAGACAAACGCGACTTGAGCGAATGGCACACCGATACATTTGTGAACGGTCCTTCGTGGGAAGAATTCACTAAGGCCATGGGCATCGACTCTGATTCGAAATCCAAGACTAACGGATCG
Organism: Candidatus Udaeobacter sp.; assembly: GCA_036264275.1. Taxonomy (GTDB): domain Bacteria; phylum Verrucomicrobiota; class Verrucomicrobiia; order Chthoniobacterales; family UBA10450; genus Udaeobacter. The sequence continues at coordinate 17,961 of DATARG010000228.1, forward strand.
GTTTATTCTGTTTCTTATTACCGCCCTGCCCCTGGCCATCGCGAGCAACTGGAAAAAATGCTCGGCGAATTGCCAACCGCGACTAACGATACAACGGCCGGCAATGTATTGATGCAACATCTGGAGGGCTCCAACTGGACATTTCTCGCCATCGCTCGGTACAATTCATGGGACGACTTTGCAACGGGTGAAAAAAACAGCGTCCCGCAAACGAGCAAAAAGGACGGCCCCTGGAATCGCTTGCGCGATCACACCGCGTTTCATACCGATACGCTCACCGACCGCATAGCGCCGTAAAGGCGATCTTCCACGGGAGCGCACGCGACGCTGCGTGCGCTCCGCGACCGGTGTGCGGGTCTCCGCCGCAATGAGCATAGAGAGAGGCGGTTGACGCAACCGTCCCAGAATATTGGCATACGTTCACCTTTATTGAACGTATTCAACGCATCTACGTATCATGATGCGTCAATTTGTTGCTTGATCCCCCGACGAAACGCCGTTTAGTTGCCGGACATTATGGCAACAAACGGGGTTCATCCTCTGGAAGCGTTGATGCGCGACCGAATCGTCGTGCTCGATGGCGCCATGGGAACCATGATCCAGGCATACAAATTATCAGAAGCGGATTACCGCGGGG
>DATARG010000233.1:0-3655 GCA_036264275.1 Candidatus Udaeobacter sp.
AGCGGAACCTCCTTCACGAAAAGACGAACGGGTTCGGAAATGCTGCCCAATGCATTTCCGATCAGAACGCATACGGCTAGTAGCAGAAGTATTTTGTGAATACACTTCTTCATACGAACCCGACAGGAGACGACACCATCGTACATGTGGTGTCAGATTTGGGTCATCGCGTCGAGCCCAGAATTAGAAGATCTTAACACGTGACGATAAACTCAGGATTCGCTTGATCGTCACGCCCGAAGCGCTTTAAGAACACGGATTAATGAGAGACAACAGTTTTCGAAACAACGTTCCAGATCCGTTGTTATCTAAAAAAGAGTTGCCGATCTTCAAATTCGAACTGGAGAGATCGAAGGGGAAAATTCTCGGGAACAGCTTTGGCAAAGAGGTAACTGTCGAACAATTGCCGGTCTCGAAAGGCATCGCAGGGGTATCGATGCAGCTCGAACCCGGCGTGATGCGCGAGTTGCACTGGCACGCAACGGCAGCGGAATGGGCGTTCGTGTTGAAAGGTCGTGTGCGTACCACTGTGATCAACCCGGCGGGGCAAACTGAGACGAACGATTTTGATCCCGGCGATATTTGGTATTTTCCGCGCGGCCACGCTCACGTGCTCGAATGCCTTGGGAATGAACCCACACATTTCATTCTGATTTTCGACAACGGTTATTTCTCTGAGTTCGGCACGTTTAGCATCACTGATTGGATCGGCCACGCGCCCAAATCTCTGTTGGCGAAAAATTTTGGTTTGCCTGAGTCAGCCTTTGAAGGATTTCCCAGAAAGGAGGTTTACTTCGCCCGCGGCGTGATTCCGCCTGAGCAAATACCAGTAAATCTTCAGGGTCCCCGCATCTCGCCACCGCAGACACACAAGTTTCGAATGCTTTCTGAGGCGCCACACGGCGTGTTCGAAGGCGGCCGCGAATGGCGCGTCGATTCCACGCGTTTTCCAATTTCAACGACGATCACTGGCGTTGTTCTCGACCTTGAACCCGGTGCACTCCGCGAGTTGCACTGGCATCCCAATGCTGACGAATGGCAATACGTCATAGAAGGTAAGATCAGCGTAACGATGTTTGGCGCGCACGGCCGTTTCCGGATAGAACTTCTGCACGCGGGAGACGTCGGTTATATCCCGCAGGGTTACGGACATTCGATCGAGAACGTCGACACCAAGCCGAGCCGGATTTTGATCGCATTCAACAGCGGGATTTATGAATCGATCGATCTTTCGTCATGGATTGCTGGCAATCCAGTGGATGTTCTCGCAACGAATTTCGGCAAGCCTGAATCAATGATTCGCAGATTCCCGCACAGAGACGTGTTCATTGCAACGGGCGAATGAGTCGAGAAGAAGGCGGGAAGGTATGAAAACAAAAAGAATCGGACGATACACGTTTGTTTTGATGTGTGTTCTGATCTCTTGTGCGCATCTGCTGGGCGCGAATATGCGTAGCTTTATCGAATCGGTTAGAAGGAAGGCGGCCGTTGTCTATGTTGGCTCTGTAAAGGACGTCAGCATTTTGCAGCGAACAAAATTCGACATTAAAGCGAAGGCGCTTGTGGACATTAAAGAAGTGATGCGAACTCCGGGAAGCGATCCTCAGCAGGCGACTATTGAGTATTCAAGTTATGATGACAAAACGCCAATGATGGAGGGGGGCCCTCAATACCAACTGCAACCCGGCGTTTCGGTGATCGTTTTCGCAAACTCCTTCGACGCCAGCATTCCGCCTGGATATCTCGTGCAGGGCAGTCGCCAGGAGTTGGTGCAGCGGGTTGAAGCGCTGCGCGATGCTCTTGGCAAGATGTCTCCCGAACAACTCAAGGTAAACGAAATTACGTCGGACGATTGCCGTGTTCAGATGAGCTTGTACGAAAAACTTTCTGCTTACCTCCGAGCAGCCAAATAGTTCTTTTTGAACAGATGCCAGCAGAAGACACAACACTTCGCGATGGACGAATCGTGCGCAGCGAAAGTCCGCTAAATCTGGAGATGCAGTTTTCGTCTGTGGACAGCCTTATTACGCCGACGAAATCGTTCTATATCCGAACGCATTTTCCAATCCCGGTAATCGATCGCAACGCGTGGTGGTTGCAGGTAGAAGGCGAAGTGGAAAAACCGTTCGGCATCAATTACGAACAACTTACAGCGTTGGAGTCAGTGACAGCGCCGGTTACTTTAGAATGCGCAGGGAACAATCGGAATTTTCTTGAGCCCAAAGCGAAGGGCGTGCAATGGCACTTGGGCGCAGTCGGCACCGCGGAGTGGACCGGAACGCCACTGTCGGTCTTGCTCGATCGAGCGACTCTCAAGCCAAACGCGCGCGAAGTAGTTCTGGAAGGAGCGGATCGAGGCATGCTTGAAGACCCGAAGAGTCCACCGGGCGAAGTGAACTTCGCTCGCAGCATTCCTATAGAGAGAGCACGCCGCGACGTGCTACTCGCTTACAAAATGAATCGCGAAGATCTGCCGCCGGAGCACGGGTTTCCGCTGCGCGCTATCGTGCCGGGTTGGTACGCGATGGCGTCGGTGAAATGGCTCCAGCGCATCATTGTCACCGACCGGCCGTTTACAGGATATTATCAAACGATTGACTATGCGTATTGGCATAAGACTGATTACGCGTACTGGCAGAAAGGAGAGCAAATCGCTGAATTGACGCCGATAACCGAGATGCAGATCAAAGCACAGATTGCGCGTCCTGCCGAGGGTGAGACGGTATCAGCGAAAACGAAAGTGCGTATTTCCGGGGCCGCTTGGGCGTGTGATGCGGAAGTTACGAAAATCGAAATCAGCACCGACGGGGGCGCAACATGGAACGACGGAAAATTACTTGGCGAACCAAACTCCAACGCGTGGCGATTATGGGAGTTCAACTGGGAGACACCGTCGCAACCGGGGAAACAGACTCTCATCGCCCGCGCTACCGATTCGCTTGGCCGAACGCAACCGGCACATCGCGATCCTGATCGCGGCACTTATATGATCAATCATTTGCTGCCGATTGCAGTGGAAGTGAAATAGCCTACGCGTCCCGCTTGCGAAATTTTGCTGACGTAAGCCAGAAGGCTGGCGCTACTTTTGTTGAACTCTAGTGCCGCTTCGCGTTAAATCTTTCCAATGTCACTCGTTTTTAAGACAATTCAGACTGAGGGAATCGCCGAGCTTTCTTATCTCGTCGGCGACGATGATGCGGGAGTGGCTGCGGTTTTCGATCCGAGAGCTGATTGCGACATTTACATTGAAGCGGCGCGGCACGCCGGCGTCATTATCACGCACGTTTTCGAAACCCACATTCATGCCGATCTCGTGAGCGGCTCGCGCGAGCTATGCGCGCGATTGGAAACGGCAAAGATTTACGCTAGCGGCGAAGGCGGTGCAGAATACGGTTTTAATCCCGAAAACATCAAGGATGGCGACCGATTTGAATTTGGCGAAGTGATCGTAACAGCCCGCCATACGCCAGGGCATACGCCCGAGCACATGTCGTATTTGCTGTCCGAGGCGGATCATCCTGAGGAGCCGTGGGCAGTACTCACGGGGGATTCGCTTTTTGTCTCTTCGGCGGGACGGCCTGACTTGTTAGGTGAAAAATTTACGAGGCAACTTGCCGAGCAACAATTCCACACGTTGCACGATTTCTACCTGAAC
>DATARG010000296.1:0-3607 GCA_036264275.1 Candidatus Udaeobacter sp.
CGTCGCGCAGAGAAGGGACAAATTGCCTGGGCCGGATGGTATTGGGCACGCTTCATTCGGCTTTACCCGATGTATTGGGTAGCGCACCTCGTTTATCTCGTATCACCGTTCATAGCCCGTCTCGAACCCGTGGACGATCGAATCATCCTCAGTCTGCTTGGCCTGCGGTTCATTAATATCGAGATGAACTTCATGTATCTCAACGCGGCATGGTGGTACTTCTCAATGCTGATCCAATTCTATGCGATCTTTCCCCTGCTCTTCTGGACTGCGCAGCGTGTTGGACCATGGTGGTTTCTCTTCATCGCATGCGCTGCGGGATTTTTTGCACGCTATGTCTTGCTCGTGCAGTGGCCGCAAAACGGATTGTGGGTGCTCGGCGGGTTCGCAATTTGTCGTTTACCGGAATTTGCGCTCGGGATGTCGCTGGCAATGTGGTATACGCAATCCCCCGCGCGTCTGGAATGGTTTCTTCTTCGGGGCGCAGGATTCGTAACCGGCTTAATCCTTTACCCTGCGGCACTGCAGCTCTACCACGGACTTTTTGATTACATCTTTGTCGATTTCGCCACAGGCGCATGTTGCATGCTGGAAATTGTAGGAATCGCCGGATTGATTTCGATGTTTAATTCGCCCGCCAAATTGTTCGGTCTCGTTGGGCTGTACTCGTATGGCCTCTACCTGACGCACCAGCCGTATGTGATCTGGCTGGGACTTCGTATTCGGGAAGTCCCGATCTGGGGGTTCTTATTGATTTGCATTCCTACGCTCGCTGTCCTCAGCGCGTGGGGCATGCTCTTGGAAAAGGGAACAAACGCGCTAGTTAACAAATTGGCGTCGCTGAAAAAACCCGCGCACGCTTGATTCTTTCTTCCGCTTGGTCTGAGTTTCTGCCGTCCGCACGTGAACAAGCCCTTTGCGAACGAAGCTTTCGCACGAAGACCAAACGCGTCGCGCAAAACGATTTAAGTTCGTTATGGCTCGAGTGTCCGGTTTGGAGAAGAAGGACGCACCGTGGCATCTGCGGTGGTTCTACGGCGTGATGCGCAAAATGTTCGGGAAAGATTTTACGCCGGCAAAAATACAGATGCGTTTGCCAGGACTCGTCTGGGGCGGCATCGCAATGGAAGCGGCACTCGGCCGGAAACGACTTGTCTCGCTGCGTTACATCCAACTGGGAGAAGTCCGTGCCGCCGCGAGGGCCGGTTGTCCTTTCTGAATTGATGTCAATTCTGCCGTGGGCAGAAAAGCGGGCCTGAGTGACGAGAAGTTGCGCGCGGTGCCCGGCGATAACCGCACACCGTTTAATGACACGGAACGACTTGTCATTGAGCTGGCTGACGCGATGACTGATACGCCTGCAAACGTCTCTGACGATTTGTATGCGCGTTTACGGAAAGAATTTTCCGAAGAACAACTGATGCAATTGGGCGCACAGATCGCGTTCGAAAACTATCGCGCACGCTGGAACCGGATCTTCGACGTCGAGAGTGACAATCTGTACACGCCGCAGTCAAACAAATCGCCAGAAGCACAATCAGTCTGAGTGCACGGCCTTTCTTTTGCACTGCGCCCTATTTCGCGCTGCTCAATTCAGCAAGCCGGCAATCGCAGCCCTGATGAGACCCCAGACGTCTTCGTAATGTCGGGCAAACCTTCGCGATGTGCGCTTACGCTCCGATGCTCCCGGTGACACGCGCAAAGATGTGATCCCTTGACGTCTGCTGTGGCCAGCGCAGTGGATAATAGTGGACGACACCGCTACCGGAAGGCAAACAACCGGCCTGAATCTACAGACGCTGCGCCGTCTTAAGTTCTGGATCTGGTTTGAGGAATGGACGCGGCCGACTGAACTCCAGGCGACGTTGATTTGGGCCGGCATCATTGGATTTTGCGGCGCAGCTTGCTCGATTGCGTATCGTGTTGCCACCACGTTCGTTCACAAAATTCTGACGGGCAGCAGCGCATCCGGCCTGGTTGAAAGCTTCACCGAGTTGCCGCTCTGGGGGCGACTCCTTGTTCCGGCAATCGGCGGACTGATCGCCGGTGCGATCATGCAATTCGGCGCGCGGTTCCGTGGTCAGATTACAACGACCGATTACATGGAGGCAGTAGTGCTCGGCGATGGCAAAATTTCCGCTCGTCAAAGTGTGGTGAAATCGCTTTCGGCTCTTTTCACGATCGCCTCCGGAGGATCCATTGGACGTGAAGGTCCGCTGGTCCAACTCGCCGCGATGGTGGCGTCGCTGGCCGGACGTTTGCAGCGCTGGACACCGCCGCGATTGCGATTGCTCGTCGGTTGCGGAGCAGCTGCGGGAATTGCTTCGGCGTACAACGCTCCGATTTCCGGGGCGGTGTTTGTCGCCGAAATCGTACTCGGATCAATGGCAATGGAAATCTTCGGGCCGCTTGTATTCGCGTCAGTGATCGCGACCCTTACCGTGCGCTGGTTTCTCGGACCTGGGCCGCTGTATGAAATCCCCCCGTTTCGGCTAAACGGAAATTGGCAGATCATTCCATATTTGTTGCTTGGGTTGGTCTCCGGTCTGTTTGCGCCGTGGTTCATTCGATTGCTGCGAGCGAGTGAAACGTTCGCTGAGCGGATAACCGCGCCGGTTTACGTGAAGATGTGTGCCGGCGGTCTAATTGTCGGCGCGCTGGCGGTATTTTACCCGCAGGTCTGTGGAAACGGCTACAGCGTGGTTAACGAAATCTTGCGGGACCAATGGCTTTGGCAAACGCTTGCCCTCGTCCTGATCTTCAAAGTGCTCGCTACTGGAGCCACGTTTGGCTCCGGTGCAGTGGGCGGAGTGTTTACGCCCACACTCTTTGTGGGTGCAAGTCTCGGGTTTTTGTTCGGCACAGCTACTCAGCACATCACCGGGGCGGCCTCAGTGAACCCGAGTGCGTTCGCGATTGTTGGCATGGGCGCGTTTCTTGCCGCAGCCACTCACGCCCCAATAATGGCCATCGTCATGATCTTTGAGCTCACTCTTGATTATCAGATCATGCTGCCGCTGATGCTCGCCTGCGTGGTGGGCTATTACACGTCGGTCAAGATCGAGAAGGGATCGATCTACGCGGAAGCGTTAAAACGGAAAGGGGCCGGCGATTACGCCAAGCAACTCGCGGAGTTGCATGTTCGTGACTTAATGAAGGCAAATCCGGTAACAATATCCCCAACCACCGGATTCTCTGAAGTCGGCGAAAAATTTATCGATTCGAGGTTTAACTATTTGTACGTAACCGACCACGGCAGATTCATCGGCGCCGTGTCGTTGCACGATATCAAAAGTTATCTGAACACGCCTGAGCTGGCGAAGGTCGTCATCGCGGGGGATCTTTTACGCGATTCATTTCCGGTAGTCCGCGCCAGCGCGTCGCTGCTCGAAGCATTGGAGCGCTTCAGCCATCACGACGGAGAACGTTTGCCCGTTGTCTCGCACGATCGAGAATTAGTCGGATCGATTGCGAAGACGGACGTCATTCTTGCGCTTGCCGGAAGTTCCGTTCGTTCTGCAGCCACCGCTGGCGCGCCCGCCTCAAGCTAGACAAATCTGCCGGGAATGACACCGGAGAATTTTCAGTTTGGCAGCGTGAACGAAAT
>DATARG010000032.1:0-6560 GCA_036264275.1 Candidatus Udaeobacter sp.
GCAAGAGCGTTTTGCTTAAACATCTCGTAGGACTGATGGAACCAAACTCGGGAGAAATTTGGATCCAAGGCCAAAACATTACTGGAATGACCGAACGCCAACTCGGAGAGATCCGTAAAAAAGTCGGGATTCTTTTCCAGGGCGGGGCGCTTTTCGATTCGATGACAGTGGCGGAGAACATCGCATTTCCGTTGCGCGAGGCGGGTGAGCGCGATCCGAAAGTCTTGCGTGAGAAAGTCGCACAAATGCTGGAAGTGATGGAAATGGAGGGACAGGAGGAAAAAATGCCGGAGAGTTTGAGCGGTGGAATGAAAAAACGCGTCGGCCTAGCACGCGCTATCATTCGCCAGCCGTTGTGCGTCTTGTACGATGAGCCGACGGCGGGTCTTGATCCCGTGGTTGCAGACAGCATCAATCGTTTAATTCGTCGATTGCAATCAAGGTTTGGGATGACCAGTCTCGTCGTCACGCATGACATGAAGAGCGCCTTCGATGTAGCGGACCGGATCGCGTATTTGGACGAGGGCCGGATTTATTTTCAAGGAACGCCGAGCGAGCTTCAGCAATCGACGGACCCGCTAATCCAGGATTTCCTGCTCGGCCGATCCGACGGTAGGGGCCACTCGTAGTGCGCCAAATCATGCACTACCGCCGCGATTAACCTCAATGGGCCATGGTCGGTTCCGGTGGTTGTGTCTACCTTGCGAAACGTGCTTAGAGATCGACAGTAAAATCTCAAAATGAATCGGCACGAACGAGGATTGGAATTCAAAGTCGGCATTTTCGTTTTTGCGGGATTGGCGATGTTAGGTGCGCTGGTCGTTCAATTCGGCAGGCTGGGCGAGGGTTTCAAGACGTATTACACCCTCACGGTCCGCTTTGACGATGCAGGCGGATTGTTAAAAGGCACGGATGTCTTACTTGCCGGAGCGAGAATCGGAAAAGTCGCCGGCGGCCCGAAGCTCCTTGGAGAGGGTGGCGGCGTGGCTGTGCCGCTAAAGATTTATGATTACGTTAAGATTCCTGAAGGAACCAAGTTCACCGTCGGAAGTTCCGGTTTGCTCGGCGACCGGTTTGTAAATGTAGCTGTGCCTTCCGGACAACCAAAGGCGTATCTGCCGCCGAATGCGTTTATCAATGGCTCACGGGAGACCGGCATTGGTGAGCTCACGCATGAAGGAGGGGCACTCGTAACTGATCTTCGAGGAACTGTGCACAAGATCGACACGACTGTGACTCGTCTGAACCAAGAAACTCTTTCACCCCAGAACATGGAAAACCTGAAAGCGAGCATGGAACATTTAAACCAGGCTACCGCTTCGTTGGCGGAATCTTCCAAGAAACTGGACGGTGTGATCGACCAAGCGGATTCGGCGATGGTGTCCGCGAAAAAGGCCGCGGATGGCTTGCAGACTGCGATTGCTGATACGCGCAAGGTTTTGCGCAGCGCTACCCAAGGCAAAGGGTTGGTGGCGACGTTGCTTAACGATCAACAGCTGGCGAATGATCTGCACGCGCTGATCAGCAATCTGCGCGCGCACGGCGTGTTGTTTTATCGGGACAGCGCCGCTGGCGGTCAGGCGAAGCCCCCCGACCAAACGCAACCCGCCCATCAAGGCCGGAGTCGTTGACGTTGCTTGGAACTGGATTGCGCAATGCAGTCCTTTTTTGGTTTAATCGGATCGCATGATCCGGCGATCACTCCTGAAGCATCTTGCAGCGCTTCCGTTGTTCGCCACCGCCACCTTTCCCTCTATCGGCGCAGGTGCCGCGAAACTAAGAATCATGATTAAAGTGCGTGGGGATCGAACGATCCGACAAAGGCCGCATTTCCGTTCCTTCATGGAGATGCGCTTTCCGAAGGCGGCCTTAAAATTCAAATCTTTTGCTCGGCGAAGCGGTTTCACTGATGCGCAAGTCGGTAGCCAATGCGGTCGTTCCTGTTAGTTGAAAATACCGATATATGCGTGTGGTGCGCGCTCTCGCGCCAGGGGCATAACCGAAGCCGACGTGAATGAATACGGCGCTGAATTTGGTAAATCCTAAAATTTTCGTCTCACTCGTGGAGTGTGCCGACAAAATCATTACCGAATAGGCCGCAACTGGTCACGATTTCCGAGCAGGCAGCGTCGCACGTCTTCTTGGTTGAAGCCATCTATCCGAATCAGTTTATCACGCGACGCGTGACCGCGTTCCAATGCGATCGAATGTCGAGGAACCTTCAAATGTTCGGCGAGAAAGCGAATCAGCGCTGCGTTCGCTTTTCCTTCCACGGCTGGCGCGCGCAGTTTGATCTTAATCGCGTCACCGTGAATGCCTACGACACTGTCACTCCTGGCATTGGGAACGGCGTGAACCCGCAGAATTGCCATTCGGCGATCATATCAGAAGGCGGCAAACTCGCTCGACGGATTTTGTCGCCGCATGCGATGATCCTTTGATTGTGCGTGTCCCGTTTGGATTCCCACTTTTTCTTTTTCTAAGGCAGATGACGTTGGACCGAACAACTGCTCGAGCTTAACAGAAGGCCGTGACACCAAGTGAATTTCGCGCGCTGGCGTTAAGTTTTCCGGAAGCAATTGAGTCTGCGCACATGCATCATCCCGATTTTCGTGTTGGTGGAAAGATTTTCGCAACGCTCGGATATCCCGGTGAGGACTCGGCGATGGTGAAGCTATCGGTTGCGGATCAAAAAGAATTCGTTCGAACCAGTCCAGTTGCTTTCGTGGCAGTGAAAGGCGTCTGGGGCCGGCAAGGCGCCACGAATATCAATTTGCCGGCGGCAACGAACAGCATCGTGCGCAAAGCCCTCGCCGCAGCGTGGCACAACACTGCACCGAAGCGACTATCGAAAAATCACTAACGCAACCCCACAGCCTTGCGAACCCGGTCCATGACTTGATTGGCGATTTCGTTGGCGCGAATTGCGCCGTTCGCGAGGACATCGCCGATATACGATTTGTCCTTGAGAATTTCTTCACGCCGTTTGCGCATCGGGGCGAAATATTCCCAGAGTTTCTCGAATAACTGTTTCTTGAAATCGCCGTAGCCAGTGCCGCCTTTTGCAAATCGTTCGCGCATATCTGCGATTTCATCATTCGACGCGACCAGCGAGAAGAGCTTGAAAATTGTCGATGTCGTCGGGTCTTTCGGCGCATCCACCGCTACGGAATCAGTGACAATGCTCATCACACGCCTTCGCATTTCTTTCTCGTCGCCGAAGATGTCGATGTTGTTCCCGTAACTCTTGCTCATTTTCTGGCCGTCGATGCCGGGCACGGTTTCGGTTTGAGGTTGAATGCGCGGCTCGGGCAGCTTGAAAATCTGTCCGTAGGTTTCGTTCATTTTCCCCGCGAGATCGCGCGTAATTTCGATGTGCTGTTTCTGATCTTTGCCGACTGGCACAACATCGCTGTCATAAATCAGGATGTCTGCTGCCATGAGAATGGGATAGCTGAACAGTCCAACGTTTGGGCTCACACCACGGGCGAGCTTGTCCTTGTAGGAGGTTGCCCGCTCAAGTAAACCAATCGGTGCCATCGTTGATAAGATCCAGGCGAGTTCCGTCACCTGCGGCACATCCGAATGCCGAAAGAGGGTCGCGCGCTCCGGATCAAGTCCGCACGCCAGAAAATCGAGCGCGACGCGCCGGCTGTTCGCGCGCAACATTTCAGGGTTGCGCAAACTCGTGAGCGCATGATAATCGGCCACAAAATAGAGCGCTTCACCCTCCACTTGGAGCGCGATAGCAGGGCGCATCATGCCAAAATAATTGCCGATGTGTAGAGCGCCACTGGGCTGAATACCGGACAGAATGCGCATGAAAGTAAGTAAATGACGAATGACGAATGTCGAATGACGAATGCCGAATCATCGGACCTCATAATTCGTCAGATTGTGAGGTCGTGACGCCGGACTCACGATTCACGATCCGACGGAGTGAGGCGCACTTCATGCTGGTAAAGCTGCGCGGCAGCAGTTAGAAGAATTGCCCAATGGCAAAAAATTCCGAGCCGGTTTCGGTCGTGACCGGAGGCGCGGGCTTTCTCGGTTCGCATCTCGCGGACCGGCTTTTGGTCGAAGGGCATCGCGTGATTGCTATCGACAATCTCATCACCGGAAAGACCGGGAACATCGGCCATCTTGCTGGTAACAAGAATTTCCAGTTCGTTAACCACAACGTGTCGAATTTTATCTTCCTCCCGGAATCACAGATCGATTACGTGTTTCACTTCGCATCGCCAGCCAGCCCAATCGATTACCTGGAGTTCCCGATCCCGACGCTTAAGGTTGGCGCGCTCGGGACACACAATACGCTCGGTTTGGCCAAGGATAAAAAAGCGAGGTTTATCCTCGCTTCCACATCGGAGGTGTACGGCGATCCCCTGGAGCATCCGCAAAGGGAAGACTACTGGGGCAACGTGAACCCGATCGGACCGCGAGGCGTTTACGATGAAGCGAAACGGTTTGCCGAAGCGATGACCATGGCTTACCGCCGATATCATGGGGTGGATACGCGAATCGTGCGGATCTTCAATACGTACGGCCCGCGTATGCGCTTGCGCGATGGTCGCGTTGTGCCGGCGTTTATCGGACAGGCTCTGAGCGGACAACCGCTGAGTGTGTTCGGCGATGGCTCGCAAACTCGCTCATTTTGCTACGTCTCCGATTTGATCGACGGAATTTTCAGGCTTGCGATGAGCGATTTCCATGAGCCGGTCAATCTCGGTAATCCGCGTGAGATGACAATTAAACAGTTCGCAGAGGAGATTATCCGGATCACCGGCACGAAATCTACGATCGAATACAAACCGTTGCCGGTGGACGATCCGAAGGTGCGCCAACCGGACATCTCTCGCGCAAAAGAAGTTTTCAGTTGGGAACCACGAGTTGAGTTTGAGGAGGGAATCAAGAAGACGATCGAGTATTTCAAAGAATCGTTAGAGCGTTAAAGGGTCGAAGAGCTGAAGCGTATTGTAGCCGTCGCTCTGTGCGCAACGCGGTGCGTGTATTAGGATCGTCGAGGAGAGCGCTTCGCAGTAGCGAAGCGGTTAGAGGATTTATCACCGTTCAGCGCACTAGGTGCGGTTTCGCAAAATTTTGCTGGCGTTTGCTGCGATTTGGTTTTGAGTTCTCCCATGTCCAAGGGTGCGCTCTTTCTGGCGCTCGGGTTTCTCGCCGTTTGCTCTCCAATCGTGGCGCAGCAGGCTAAACACTCTGGAGCGGCGCAACATCGCCTCGCCGCCTCCGCTATTAGGCCGCTCGATGCGGTTTCTAATCTCAGCATTTATCGCCCCAATGTCGTGAATGCGTCCGATTCGATTCTATTTCACAACGGGCCTGTTCGCGCGTGGTCCGATGGCGCGCAGTTGGTAAGCGAGAGTGCGTTTGTGCAAATTGGAATGGCGCCTCTCGGCCTGTTTCCAGTTTCGTATTTGGCTCCGAGTGATGTCGGCCCCGCGCCCATCAGAAACCCAAGCGCTGCTTCATATTCCCGATCGGCAAGTCTTCCGACCGACGGAAAAGATCTACCGGCGGAGATGCTCAACTCGCCCTTGAATCAGGTGTACGTCACCGGTGAGATCGGGTTCATGTATGGCCAATGGAGTGGCAAAGGCAGCGGCGATTACGTGGGGAGCTATATTTGGGGCCAGGCCGGCAACGATAAATTACAGATCACAGCCGGTGGTTCATTCGAGAACTGGAACGGAAGCGGGCCAAAGTTTCGCTCGTTGAATTTCGCGAGGTAATTCACACGAGTGAACGTGGAACGCGTTGTCCTCAACGCGTTGATGCATCGGAAGCTGTTTCGATGTGCAGTCTTTTCGGTTGAAATTGGCGAGGGCTCCTTCCTACTATTGCCTGTCATCGGGCAGGGGAAGTTGGTGGTTAATCCGCTGACCCAGGTTGCTTCAACAGATTAATTGCAATGCCGACTCGAAATCTCGTCGCGGACAAATTGCTGTGGGAAACGCTGGAACGTTGGAAGCGTTCAAGTCCCGAATTGGATCGCATTCAATTTCTCAAGACCGTGCCGTTTTTTGACCAACTCTCGAACCGGCAACTCAAGAGTGTCTCCGACATCATGTTTGAACGCACATATGATGCCGATGAATCGATTTTCGAGGAAGGACAACCAGGAGCAGCTCTCTTCTTGATCCTCGATGGGAAAGTGGCGGTGGAAGTTTTGCGCGAGAACAGCACGACGCGTTTGGCTGTTCTGCAACAAGGTGCCTTTTTTGGGGAAATGGCATTGCTTGATGAGACCCCGCGCTCGGCAACGGCCCGGGCCTTGGAGCCGACTCGAACGCTGGCGCTTTATCGCAACGACCTTACTGGACTCGTTCAGCGGGATGCCAAAACGGCCTGTCAAATTTATCGATCGCTTGCGGGAATGATCGCCGAGCGCCTTCGTTTGACCAATGAATTGGTGCAGATGAAAATACCTGCCGACGATGTTCGACCAGGATGAGTAACGGTCAGGACTTCGAACAAATAGCGCGAGAGCGCAAAACGCGCCGAACTGTTTTTTATCTCACGTTCGCGGCGCTGACCTTGAT
>DATARG010000073.1:0-2512 GCA_036264275.1 Candidatus Udaeobacter sp.
CCATCGAACGAATAATCGATTTGCAAGCCGAGTCGTTTTCCGTCGCCAATCTTCGCCTCGATCATTTCACCCAGATAGCCAACACACAGGACGATCTTACGAAAGCCTTCAGAATACAGTAGGCGTAACTGGTGAATGAGGAATGGTTGCCCCGCCACGCTCAGTAACGCTTTTGGGATGGTGTCAGTTGCTGGTCGGAGGCGCGTGGCAAGGCCGCCAGCGAGAATGGCCACGGGCCAATGAGCCAAATCGATCTCTCTGCTTTGCCTCATCACTGAATGAGGATTTTTGTACCTTCGGGCTCGAATCGAAAGCGAACTTCGGTCAACCCTCTTTCGCGCATCGTATCACGCAGTCGAGCCTTATCTTCGGCATAAAACATGAGAAAACCGCCGCCGCCGGCGCCGATTAGTTTCCCGCCCAGAGCGCCGTTCGCCATCGCAACTTCGTAAGAGTCATTGATAAACTCGTTGCTCATAATGGCCGACCGTTCCTTTTTCCGCCGCCAGTGGACATCCATCAGTCGCGCGAATTCGTGAAGATTGTTGTCCTCCAGTGCGCGCTGGCTTTGGTGTCCAAGTTCTTTTACGAAATGTAAGTTCTCCAGCATCGCTTCGTCACAGTGCGTGCTTTTGTCGTGTTGTTCCTGCAGGATGTCTGAAGCTGAGCGGGCATATCCTGTAAAAAACAGCAACAAATTGTCCTCCAGCTCCAACAAGGTTTCTTCAGAAACGTTGAGCGGCGATGCCTTGACGCGGCCATCTGGAAGAAACTCAAAACAAGTGATCCCTCCGTACGCCGAGATGTATTGATCCTGTTTACCTATTGGTTCGCGCAGTTTTTCCATCTCGATACAACAGGCCTGTTCGGCCAACTCAGACGGGTGCACCAGATTTTTGCGTAATGCGTGCAGTGCCTTGAGCAGCGCCGTTGTGAAACTGCCAGACGAGCCGAGTCCCGTCCCTGCTGGAATGTCGGCCATGCTCGCGATTTCCAGATTGCGTTCCTGTATACCTGCTAGTTTGAGTGCTTCTCTGATGATCGGATGTTTGATTTCGTCGACGCTGGCTACTTCCTCGAGATGGGAGTACTTCAGCAAGAAACCAGCTACGAACCGGCGATGGACAGTGATGTAAATGTACTTATCGATTGCCGCGGCTATTAGAAATCCGCCGTGGTTGCGATAATAAGAAGGCAAATCAGTTCCGCCCCCACCCAGCGAGATTCGCAACGGAGAACGCGTAATGATCATGTCGGAAGGCCAACATGGAAAGACCAGAGCGGCTTGTCCAGCACTCCCGTTCGCTGCTTAGCCTCGTGACGTTCTGCCGAGGAACTGATTCCATTTCGCTCGGGTTTCGGCTGGCACGTTCATGTCCGCTTCGACGAGCCAAGAGATCGTCGTCAATGAGTTGATCAGCACAGAGACGACAACGAGTGCGGTTAACAAGTAGCGTAACTGAAATGCAATTTTGCCCTGTCGTAGAAAGATCAGAAAAGCAAAGATTAGAAATGGAAAAAGCTCAGTAACGTAACGTTGGGCCAATCCCATGAAGGACAGAATCACGATCACTTCGAGCAGGAAGATCGCGGCAATGACGCGGTCCACGCCGTCGACACCTCCGGGGCGCAGTAACATCGCCACGCCGATCACAGCTCCGAGCAGGATCCAGGACGAGCACCACAAAAGCGACGAGTACGTTTCTGTGAAAGGCATCACGTAAAGAGTGTCATGTCGGTAATCTTCTCGATTCGCTCTGAAAAATGGAGCCTGACGCTGCAGTTTGGGACTTCGCAAGACGAAATAGTCCGCAAAGCTGTAAGGCACACGTTCGAGACGGAAGAGTCCGTGCTTTACGGCAAAATCGCGTTGAACTGGATTGATGTTGTACTTCATGTTCATCCCGCTGAAGTCGCCAAACCTGGCGTAGCTAAGGAACAGATAAAAAACGAATGCAGCGCCGAGCGGCAGGACCAACGCGGTAAAGTTCCTGATGGGCTGTCGGTGGAACAAACGAAGCGCAAGTAGTGGCGCAATTAGGATGAAAGGCGCTCCGAATGTGGCCCGCGAAAGTAGAGCCGCGCCGGCGCAGAACGAAAACGCAAGTAGTGAGCTCGTTAATGCTGCGTTTTCACTTGTTCGAGATCGGCATGCAAAATACAGCGCAGCGAGGGACCACCCGAATCCCCAGATGATTGCTTCGTCGTAGATCGACAAATTGCCCAGCAACAATAACAACGGTGAGCCGAGCGCGAACCCGATCACGCAGGCATTGCCAATCCAGTTTCGCGCGCGTGTCAAAAGCGGGGATGAACGCAACGCTGCCTGGACCAGACCGGCAAACGCGAACAACGCGACGACTGCCGCGCAAAACCCTGAGACGCGCGACCATTTCCCGTGACCCTGCGGATAGATGGAATTCAGTGGAATGCGAAGCAGTGCGGGGAACGGCCCAAAGTACATCCGCACTTTGCCGTTCACATTCATCGTTTCATGCGCGATGGCGGCTGA
>DATARG010000090.1:0-12878 GCA_036264275.1 Candidatus Udaeobacter sp.
ATGCATTTCGGTCCGCTCACTCGGCAAGCATCTGGGTTTTTGCGTTTGATCGGGATGCTGGTTTCAGGATTTGGGATGCTCTATTTCGTGAGTGGACGCCTTAATGCGGAAGGCTTTGTATTTGCAACATTGCTCGATCGACCATTCGTCGCACCGGCCATGGCCATGCTGTGGTATTTCGGGGCGTTGCCCGGCCCGCTCGCGCTCTTACTTGCCTTGGAAGACTCGGTAAGCTGGCTCTGGACTTTGGTAACGTGGCGCGCTGAGCGGCGACGCAGTTGACGCAGCGCAGCTAATGCGCGCTAGCGGCGCCGCCCTGCAATTCAAAGAATGCCAGGCAGACAAAGATCGCCGCGCACACGCAGATGAAATCGACGAGCAGCATCGTGCTTAGTGCGTAGCGAGTATTCTTGATCTTCACACTCCCGAAGTAAACGGCGAGAACGTAGAACGTCGTCTCCGCCGCGCATTGAAAGACACAACCGAGGCGACCGGTGAAGGAGTCCGCGCCGTACGTATACATCGCGTCGAGCAGGAATCCGCGGCTTCCCGCTGAGTTGAATGGCCGAAGAATTGCGATTGGCAGCGCATTCACGATCTGATCGCTCACGTGGACGGCGCGAAACGCCCTCGCCAGCGCGGCGGCAAACATCTCGAATAGTCCACTGTTTCGAAAAAGCGAGATCGCCACAAGCATTCCAAGAATGTACGGGAAAATTATACGCCCGACTGCCAAGCCGTTATATGCGCCTTCGACGAACGAATTGAAGATCGTCGTGCCCTTTGCCGCGAATTGCTTCTCGCGAAACAAGCTGTAACCGAGAATCGCAAAGATAAGGCCGAGCAGCAAACCGTTCGAGAGATTTCCGGTGAAATGGTTTTTGCTGATCAGATCCAGTTGCGTGATGTAAACAAGCAACGCGGTAATAACGGCAACGATTCCGCCGACCGCGATCACAATCCCAGCCTTAAATAAATTTATTCGCTGGCGAAGGCCAACCAGTACGAGCGCCGCAACCGTGCCGACGAATGAGGTAATGATGCACGGTAGCATTACGTCCGCCGGGTTGGTCGCATGTGCCGCCGCGCGATAAGCGATAATCGAAGTCGGGAGGAGCGTCAGCCCGGCCGCATGCAAGCACATAAACATAATCTGTGGATTGCTTGCACGATCCTTGTGATCGTTCAGTTCCTGGAGGCTTTCCATTGCCTTTAAGCCGAAAGGCGTCGCCGCGCTGTCGAGGCCGAGAAAATTCGCTGCGAAATTCAACGTCATGTAAGAGATCGACGGGTGACCGCGTGGCACTTCCGGAAAAACCTGTATAAAAATTGGACTAAGGAATTTTGCGACGCGTTCCGCAGCGCCGCTATCGATCAGCAACTGCAGGATACCGCTGAAGAACGCCAGGTACGCGATCAACGGCAACAGGATGTCGAAGATCGTCGTTTTGCATTGCGGCACGACGCCGTCAGCGGCCTGTTTGCCGGCGTAAAGCTTCAAGACCCCGTTGTCAGTCGCGTACTGATACTCTTGTCTGTCGATCGTGATCTTGTGATCGGATGCGCTCTGCAAGCTGCGCGCCACCTCTGGTGGCAACTTGTCGAGGTAATACTCGCGTTGCAGCAGCGGATCGTCCTTTTTGCCGCTCACGGCAAATTCAACGGAATAATATCGGCCGGTGAAGAGCTGGACGAAGAGATAGGCAATCGAACAAAGAAAGAGAGCGACCCAAAATCTGCTTAACGCCATTTGGAGCTAGTTCGCGGGCTGAAATCGCGTCACGACCGCACTTAAAGCAGTACGCTCGATTCGCGGCAAGCCCAAAACTGAGCCGCTGCAGACAGGAATGAACGCATCCCAATCATTTTATGTCTAATCTGCGAATTTAGTTAGAAAACAAATCCCCCCGCATTCCTTAAGGAAACGCAATTATGCGCAAAGTTAAGCACTGCTAAGGAGACAATTCTCACGTGAGAAAATAGGGATGAGACCGATGCGATTAACACATAAACACAAACACTCATACAAAACCCTGTGGTTTGGGCTGGCCGGTACAGTCGTTGTGATTGTCGGTTCGATTTTGTTCGGGTATGCTCAAGGGCAGAAACAACAAGCCGAGAAAATGAATCCGACCAAATCAGTTCCAAGCGACGCCGAATTGCAGCAGAAGTTAACCAAAGACCAGTACAAGGTGACCCGCCAATGCGGCACCGAAACTCCTTTTCACAACGCCTATTGGGACAACCACAAGCCGGGAATTTATGTCGATATCATCACCGGCGAACCGCTCTTCAGTTCGATCGACAAATTCGACAGCGGCACCGGTTGGCCCAGCTTCACCAAACCGATTAAGTCAGAGCACCTCACGGAGAAGCGGGACACATCTTACGGAATGGAGCGCGTCGAGGTTCGTGGAAAATCGAGTGATTCGCATCTCGGCCACCTCTTCGACGATGGCCCCGCCCCCACCGGTCAACGGTTCTGCATAAACTCGGCCGCCTTACGCTTTGTTCCCGTGGAAAAATTAAAGGAGGAAGGCTACAGCGAATATCTCTCGCTGTTTCAGCCACAGCAGGCGAAGCAGCAAACGGGCAACGAAGAGCAGCAGGCGAAAAAGTAAGTAGCTGCAGCTTTTTCTCGCAGACCCCACAATTTTTCCCCTGTCGCTTTATCGTCTTTCGGTGTCCTTTGAAAAGAGCCAGGGACACCATAGCTTAAAGGCTTCATGACCCGAGACGATTTTGATTACGCGCTTGAAAATACGCGCGTGATCCTTGCACCCGAGCGCCAGATTGCGACGTTCGGCAGCACCAGTTTCAATTTCTATTTGATCTCGGAGTTGATGGACCGCGTGAATCAGGTGCGGGTTCGCAATGGGAAAATCGAGGCAGCGCGCCCGCAAATTCTGACGCCCGAACATTACTGCCGGCTATTGCTGGAAGGCTTCGGACAAAAGGCGGAGCGATACGTGGATCAACTGCGCGAGCGCGCGCAGAGCATCGCGGTGCTGCGTTACGGTTTTCAATTTCGCAAAACCGATCTGAGCGAACAGACACTGAGTGACTCGGTAGATGCAGTGATCAATCGCACCAAACGCCAGGTCGAAAACAAAAATGAACCGCTCAGTGCGATCATCCAGGGCGTGGACGACGCATGGGAAGTTTGTCTGCTCAAATTCACCATCGACTTGGTGGAGCGTTCCTCTGGCGGTAATCTCAGCGAGTTTCGCAAACGCGGGTTGATTTGAAATTGTGCCTCCATCATCCAAAACGGAGTTGTGATGGGCGACCTAATGTCGCACACAAAATCTGAGTATGACTTCGACTTCGCCGTCGTGGGAGGCGGTCCTGCTGGCTCATCGGCGGCCATTTCCCTGGGTCAGCGAGGCCATTCCGTCGTTCTGTTTGAGCGTGAGACATTCCCACGATTTCATATTGGAGAGTCGTTACTATCGACTGCTAACGACGCGTTCGCGGCGTTAGGTATCACCAACGAAATCGAGAGCGCATGTTTTCCCGCGAAATGGGGTGCGCGCCTTTATACACATGATGGCCAGAGCGGACGATATGTTGACTTCGCAAATGCTCGGGACGTAATGAGGCCGCAGACTTATCAGGTATGCCGCGCCGAATTTGATCGCATTCTCCTGGACCGCGCTCGCGAAGTGGGTGTGAACGTTCAAGAAGGTTGCGATGTGGTTACATGCGGATTTTCACCGGATACAGCAATGCTCGACGTGGCATCACGCGCCGATGGCGCGACTAGACGTGTGCGTGTGCGCGCTTTGGTTGATGCAACCGGCCGGGGAGGATTGATCGCCCGGAAATTCAATCTGCGCACGGAGGAGCCCCTGCTCGCCAATATCGCGATTTATTCCCATTACACGAACGTACCGCGGCTGGAAGGTGCGCGGCCTGATGATATCCGGCTTGTGGCTCGCAGCGACGCTGGCTGGTTTTGGCTTATTCCGATTTCGAAAGAGTTAACGAGTGTTGGAGTGGTGCTACCAAAAGCCCTTTACCACAAATTGGCGAATGATTCGCCGGAGGAGACGCTCACTCGCACAATCGCTGATACTCCGATTGTCGCTGAGTTAATGCGCGATGCCCGGCGCGAGTGGCCCGTACGCGCTGAGAAGGACTTCTCGTACAGCGCTTCCGTGTATGCTGGCGATCGCTGGATCCTGGCCGGCGACGCAGGTTCGTTTCTCGATCCCGTGTTCTCCACTGGAGTATCAATCGCAATGGAATCAGGAATCGAAGCCGCTGCCGAACTCGATCGCGCGATGGCGAGAAATGACTTCTCAGCTTCATGCTTCGCGGCATTCTCTCGTCGTCAGCGCAAACGGTTCGAGATATTTCGCCGATTTGTCGTAGGATTCTACACACCGCAATTCCGTGACATTTTCTTCAGTCCGAATCCACAGAAGCTGATCTTTCGATCGGTCGTCACTATTCTTGCCGGGAGATGGGATGCGAGTCTATGGACCCGTCTTTTGAATCAGTTCTTCTTCGGCATGGTATCAATCCAGAAACGTTTCGCACTAACGCGCTCCATTTTTCGGAGGGATCAACATGCCGGTTACCCAGGTAAAACCAGAGTTCCTTTGCACAGACGCCATAAACCATCTTCGGTTTAATTTCAGCGCGCTTTGTTGCTGCTAGCTCAGGGAAAGCTTCTCTACCCAAAATGATCGCGGATATAAGCGCCTGCGTTCATAAGGGCGCGACGTCCGTCTTCAAGATGAGCGTTCCACAAAGGCCATGCATGGATCATGTGCGGCCAGATCTCCAAAGTAACTGCAACCTCAGTTGCGCCCGCCCGCGCGGCAAGTCGAGTGGCGTCATCGAGCAACGTCTCATCGGAACCAACCTGGAATAGCATCGGAGGAAAGTTTCTAAAGTCGGCGTAGAGCGGGGAGACGCGTGGATCTTTTCCGTCGATGCCAGCAGGCAGATACGCATCAGCTAATTCGTGCAGATATTCTTTGTGAATTAGCGGATCGACCGCGGCTTTGCTCACAAAGGTCGAACCAGACATCGTCAGGTCTGTCCATGGCGAGATAAGCCACGCGCATGCGGGGAGTTCCTCGTGCGTGTCACGCAAGTGGCCGATCAACGCAAGAGCGAGTCCGGCCCCGGCGCTGTCGCCACCGATCGCAATCTCGGCAGCCGCAACACCTTGATTTCGCAAAAATCGCCAGGCAGTCAGCGCGTCTTCGTATGCTGCTGGAAACGGATGCTCCGGCGCGAGCCGATAATCGACGGCAAGTGTGCGCGCGCTCGCCGCACGGCCCGCTTCGGTCACCAAGCGACGATGGCTCTTGATTGAACCGGAACAGTAGCCGCCGCCGTGAAAAAACATCAGCACGCGAGAAGGATCGCTGCCGGGAACAATAGAGTATTCGCCTGGTATTCCATCTACATCGACTGCCGCGAGCTCCACATCATGTGCAACAGGCCAAACAGCACCAACTTCATCGATACGCTGTCGCCTCGCAGGCCAACCAACTGGACGCGGCTTTGAGGTCAGTAAAGCGCGGACGATATCGATTTCGCTTTGAGCCATTGTCTTTCCCGCCTTGAAGCCGGCGACGCAATCATTAAGCAGCCCTGAACTTTCGGCTTTCGTCAGTGGGCGCAGCTTGGCATTCTCCGCACTCGGAGCAACCGAAAAATTCTGCGCTCATTCGAAGATGGCGCATCCTTATGGAGCGATCATTATCGGCGATAAGGCGCACGGAGGGCCGGCAGTCCCTGGCACGCCAGTCGAGCGCTGTCGCAAAACTTTCCGCTTTGTGCATTCTGCCAGCCTTGGCATTATGCGCGCTCGGGAGTTCGGATGAAAAATTATCTCAAACTCAACTTGAGTTTGCTCTATTGGATCTTCGTTGCGCCGTTCACGGGCCAATTTTTCAAGATCGCGCCGATCTTTCGACAAATGGTTTTTATCGGGGTGCGCGCCGCGCCGATGGTAGCGTTGACGGCTTTTAGCATCGGCGTGACGCTTGCGATGCAGGCCGCCCATTCTCTCGAAAGTCTCGGCGCGCAAATGTACATCCCCGATTTGGTGATGCTCACGATGCTGCGCGAAATGGGACCAGTCTTGATCGCGGTGATTGTCATCGGCCGCAGCGGTTCTGCGGTCGCCGCTGAGCTGGGCACGATGAAAGTATCCGAGGAAATCGAGGCGCTCGAAGTTATGGCGATTAACCCGGTGCAATTTCTGGTCGTACCCCGGTTCCTTGCGATGATGGTCATGCTGCCTGCGCTCACCATTTTTGGAAATTATATTGGCATTTTGGGAGGCTGGGCGGTCTGCGTTTTCGCCCTCGATTTCAACACCGCGGGGTACATCCTGGAGGCACTGCAAAGCGCGGATACCTGGGATTTGTATTCGGGAATGATCAAGAGTGTAGTTTTCGCCTGGATCGTAATCACCATCGCGTGTAACGCCGGGCTGACTGTCGAAGGAGGCGCCGAAGGCGTGGGGCGGGCTACGACGACAGCCGTTGTGCAAGCTTTGCTGGCAATGTTAGTCATGAACGCGGTGCTCACGTGCATTTTCTTTTTTGCAGGATGAGATGAATGACGAAGCACGAATTTCGACTGACGAAGGAATGATGAAATTTGAAGACCAAACGCCGCGCGCGGAAGCCTCCTTCTGGGATGAAGCCGTCGAATCAACGGTCCGCGAGGAACCTGAAGCAAAGCGCGTTTATGACTTGGAGGAGCCGACGGCGCGGTTCGGCGAGGCTGTTATCGACTTCGCGAAGTCAATTCCGCAAAACCTGGTGACGAATCGAATCATTACTCAGCTCATTGGTGCCGGTATGAGTGTTGGCGGGAATTACGTCGAAGCCGACGACGCAGTTTCGAAAAAGGAATTCCTGAAATCCATCGGGACATGCAAGAAAGAGACGCGCGAAGCCAAGCATTTTTTGCGTATGACAACTCGTGCGGTTCCTCACCTCAGGCCAGACGCTAGGAAGCTTTGGCTTGAAGCAAAGAAACTGCATCTGATTTTCTCAAAGATTTGAAGGACTGGCAAAAATGAGCGCTGAACAAAGCAGGATGCTACGACGTGGTTGGATGTTCGTTATTCGATCTTCGGCATTCGCTCGTCATTCGTCATTTTTTTGGTCCGTCATTCGGGTTTCGTCATTCTAATCATGCCTGCCGACTCTAAACTCATCGAGGTTGATAGCCTTGTTCGAAAATTCGGCGACCGGGCCGTGCTCAACGATATCTCATTCGATGTTCACCGCGGCGACACGCTCGTTATCATGGGCGGCAGCGGCTGCGGCAAGAGCACGTTATTACGACACATGATCGGCTCCATGCAGCCGACTTCGGGGACGGTGAAACTGTTTGGCGAAGAAGTCACCGGAATGAAGGAACACGAGATCCTCCGCATTAGGTTGCGATTCGGAATGTTGTTCCAATCCGGTGCGCTGCTCGCCTCGCTGACAGTGGGCGAAAACGTTGCGCTGCCGCTTTTGCAGCACACCAAAAAATCCGACGATGAAATCCAAGACATCGTGGAGCAAAAACTTCAGATGGTTGGTCTCACCGGTTTTGAAAATCTCCGGCCTGATGAAATCAGTGGCGGTATGAAGAAGCGCATAGGACTTGCGCGCGCGCTGGCGCTCGACCCGGAGTTACTGTTTAGCGACGAACCGACTTCCGGGCTTGATCCGATCATGACTGCTGTAGTTGACGAACTCACGATGAAGCTGACCCGGGGAAAAGGCATGACCGCGGTTGTGGTCAGTCACGATATGACCAGTGCGTTTCGCATCGCTACGCGGATGATTATGCTTGGCCACGGCGACATTGTAGCGCAGGGTACGCCGGATGAAATCCGCGCGAGTTCGAATCCCGAGGTGCAGCAATTTATTAAAGGCGAACCCGATGGTCCGATCCCGCTGAATCTTTCACAGGAAGAACACGAGCATCATCAGCATGTGAAACCGCGACCCTTCCTCGGAGCACGCGAAAGGTTCCATCGCAAGACAGGATGAAACGGAATTTATCCGATTATTTCGTCGCCCTGTTCGTGGTCGTCTGCAGCGTTGTCTTGCTCGGCGCGCTAGCATTTGCGCTGTCCGGACGACAGTTGAAAAAATCGACGCGAACGCTCCAAATCAATTACGAAGATGTGACCGGCGTAAAAGTGAATTCAGAAGTGCGCTACGCAGGCGCACCGGCGGGACGCGTGATCGCGATGCGCCATCTCACCGCGCAGGAGCGCGAGGCAACGGCAAACAAAAAGGATGCTGTGCGCGTGACCGTCAGCCTCGACGATGGAATTCCGCCGTTACCCACGGATATCACCGCTACACTCAGCTCCGATACGATGTTGTCTCCGAAATTTGTGGCGCTTTCCGCAGGCACACCTGGAGGTCAGACGCTCGCAAACAACGCCGCGATCGAAGGGCATCCAGCATATGGGATTGAACAGATCACCGCGGCAGCCGGACCATTATTCCAGGACGCAAGCAAATTGGTAAACAATCTCGACGTTACGGTGACAGATTTTAAAAAAGACCTCGACGACTTCGCGCCGAAGCTTGGGCCGCTTGCTGATTCGCTAAAGATGGACGCGGACAACATACAAAACGTCATCACAAACATCGACGGCATGGCCAAGGGTGCGGACAACGTGCTTGGCACAGCCGACAAGTTTATCAGCACGACCGACAAGGGGCTTCAGGAACAGTTGAAACAACTGCACGTCACGCTTCTTAATCTGAAAGTAGTCACCACGTACGCCAAGGAGCTCGTGGAAAATCTCGCCGAAAAACCCAACCGAATCATCTTCAGCGGCAAACCAATCACGCTCACACCCGAATCAGACATTCTTAAAAGCTCGAAGCCTCTGCCGGCAACAAAACCGTAGTTGTGGCCCTCCGCTGTGCTGGGGGTTTGCGTCAGATGCCGGTGGCTTTATATCGCCGCATCAACTTGAAAAATCGCAACGAGTCGCGCCCGGGATGGATCTTGCTGACCTGGTCGGTGTAAACAGTCGAGATCGGGACTGATTTGATCGGATAGCCTTTATGGCTGGCGATGATGAGAGCTTCGGTCTCGTAATCGAACCGGTGTCCGCCGCCAAGCATGTCCGGTATTATCTCTCGATGCAGCATGCGATAACCACACTGGGTATCTGGAATTTCTTGTCCGCAAACGCGACTGATCTGATCGCTCATGTAACGGTTAACAACGCGCCGCACAAACGGCATTCGAGCGACGTCGTCCATACGGTTACCGATGAAAAACGTCGGTCGTGTCACCGAAGCTGCTGCTAACAAAAACCGGTCGATCTCTTCAGGAAGATGTTGACCGTCGGAATCCAGAAGGACCACCCATGTGATTCGCCGATCTTCTCCGCTACTCGATGGATTCCCATTGCCAAGCCAGTGCGCAAGCCCGGTCTTAATTGCTTCGCCTTTCCCTTGATTTTGAGGATGAACAATAACTTCGGCGCCGGCATCGCGCGCACGTTGTTCCGTCTGATCGGTTGAACCGTCGTCAATAACCAGAACGTAATCCAGCCGCTCGCGGGTTCGACGCGCAACGTCGCCAATGTGTTTTTCGTCCTGATAGGCCGGAATAACCGCCGCGGTTTGGGACCTAATGTTTTCGGTCATGTTGAGCAAAGTCGAGACATCCCGTTGCGAAACGTCAAAGTAATTCCGCGGGGTGCTTCGACCGCGCTTCGCTTCGCTCGGAATGACGACGATTGCAAGCGCGATGCTGTAGAGTGCGCTGTCCTCAGCGCGGAAGCTATCACATATCCACGGCACGGAATCCGCTGAGGACAGCGGACTCTACAGCGCAAGCCTGGTCCGCGTCGGTGGCTTATTTACGCACAACCGGATGAAAATCGGCGGCGTGATAAGAGCTGCGGACTAGCGGCCCCGATGCGACGTAGAGAAAACCTTTCCTGCGCGCGATGTCGCCGTAATAATTGAATTGCTCTGGCGTGATGTATCCGACGACCGGCAAATATTTCGGACTCGGACGCAGATACTGACCCATCGTCAACACTTCGCAGCCGGCTGCGCGCAAATCGTCCATGGTCTGGAAAAGTTCGGTCTCCTTTTCGCCAAGCCCGAGCATTACCCCGCTCTTTGTCACAACTTTGGGCGACAGTTCTTTTGCACGCCGCAAAACCTGCAGAGACGTCTGATACTTTGCACGCGAACGCACGACAGGCGTAAGCCGTTCGACCGTTTCCATGTTGTGATTGTAAATGTCAGGCTCAGCATTCACCACGGTCTGGATGCACTTTTCCTCTGCGTGAAAATCAGGAACCAGCACCTCGATGATAATCGCAGGATCCATCTCGCGAATCGCAGCGATCGTGCGCGCGAAATGATCTGCGCCGCCGTCTTTCAAATCGTCGCGAGCTACCGCCGTGATGACTACGTGCTTCAAGTTCATCCGGCGCACCGCCTCGGCGACGCGCTTTGGTTCGTCTTCTTCCAAAGCGAACGGTTTCGCCGTTGTCACGGCGCAAAATCCGCACGCCCGCGTGCAACGATCGCCAGCGATCATGAAAGTCGCCGTGCCCTGACTCCAGCATTCCCAACGGTTTGGGCATTGCGCGCTCTCGCAGACCGTGTGCAACCGCAGATCAGAAACGAGCGCTTTGGTCGAAAAGAAAACCGGATTCGACGGCAGCCGCACCTTGATCCAGGGCGGTTTATGCGCCTGGTGTAAGGCTGGATCAATCTTCGCGCACGACATTTCGTAGAAAGCTACAGCGTTAAAACCGTTACAAAAGTTAAATCGCCAGTCGGGTTACTCGATTCTACAAAACGGCTCCGCTGTCCGGATCAGCGCGCGCGCCTGATCGAGAAATTTAAGTTTGTTTGCCGCGGGTGCTCTCGATACAATCGGCACCGTGGCGACAGCGATTTTATTCCAGCAGCAGCAGCCAGACTCAAGCCGGATTAGACCCACAAATTGGGTCTTTACTTTATTAGACCCAATTTTTGGTTCGAATTCTCGTTAGGTAGCAACCTGTGCGCGATCTTTTCGTCCCCACGCACAGAGGCGTTGCAAGCGTTCGCTTGGTGGGAAGAGGGAGAGTTAGACGGGCCCATGTGGAATGAGCAGTCGCCTAAGCCTTGTAGCATCCAATCGATGAAACCAACAGCGCTCGTTACTTTGGGCATCACGATCGCCTCGGCTATTCCAGGTGCCGCGACGGCGCAACTAGTCATTGTTTCCAGTAAACCACGGGCTACGGCGATATATGCACCACCGCCGCAATATCCGCGCGCGGCACGCATGGCAAACGTCACTGGTGGTGGCACCGCAATCCTTGATATCGATCCGCAAACTGGATTAGTGAAAGCGGCACAAATGAACCCAAGCACCGGAGATAAGGACTTGGATCACGCGGCGCTGGCGGCGTTCCGTCAGTGGCGATTCAGACCTGGCGAAACCTCGAGCGTCAATGTTCCGATCCGATTTACAAAGGATACCGGTTTACCGACAACGAGTCGTTCGTCAACGAAAGTCCGGCAGTATGCGCTTTACGCACCACCTCCGGTTTATCCGGCGGAGGCGCGATCAAAACACTTGACCGGCCTAGGTGTCGGCTTGATCGAAGTCGATCTAAGGACGGGCTCCGTTACTGCCGCACGAATGCTGCAAAGCACAGGCTACCGAGTTCTCGACGACGCCGCGCTAAACGCATTTCGGCAGTGGCGGTTTGAACCGGGTACCGTATCACGCATCAGAATTCCAATCAGGTTTCTAATGCATGGTATCGTGCCTGTTGTTTACGAATAACGGTTCAGTAATTCGCAGCTAAAAGGTGTCTTGCAATCTTCCAGCATTTTCGCGGAGACTTCCCTCGTTGGAGGCAGAAATAGACGACAAAATGCCGTCTAATTCTAGTTAGACGCAGATCGCCATGGCCAACGAAGAATCCATTAAGGCGCTGCTCGAAAGAATCTGCTCCCTCCAGGAGCAGCAGGTGGCAAAATTGTCGGAGGCCCTCGACCGCGCAGCTGCCACGCGGGACCGCATCGAGAACGCGACGGAGATATGGAAGAACACGCTCGTGAAACATGAAGAGGCGCAGAAGGCACAAGCCCGTCGCGCGGTTGGATATCAAATCGGTGCGTGGTTGCGAACTGCGATGATCGTCTTCATGCTCGCGGTCATAGCCGTGGCAATCATCGTAGCTCACTACCTGAAGTGAGCTGGGCGTCGTTGGCGTCTAACCAATCGATGAAGCCAATTCCGAAAGCCTTTGCGAACAGGCTGGCCCACTACGAAATACGTTCAAAGTGATTGCCACGACATTCAGCCGCAGCTTATCTCTTTCTAGTTAGGTCCGACGTCGCCTCATGAACTGGGAAATGCTTTCCGCGATCGGTCAAGTAGTCGCAGCCATTGGTGTCATCATTTCGTTGATTTACCTCGCTGTTCAGATTCGAGAGCAGAACAAGGAGCGCCGCCGCGCGGGGATCAATATTCTAACGGTGCAGTGGAGCGACTTGGTCAAGACCGGGCAGGAAAGCCGCGAGTTTGCAGCGCTTTTTCTGCGTGGTATGCACTCCTTCCAAGATCTTGACGCACCAGATAAACTCAGCTTTAGCGCCTTCTTTACAAGATATACCAGAAACTGTGAGGGCATGTTCATCTACTACCGCGACGGTGCACTCGAGAAAGCGCTGTGGGACGAAGTCGAACGAACGATGAACGACTATTTCGCTTATCCCGGAGTGAAGGAATGGTGGGCTACACGGAAACATTGGTTAACCGATGAGTTTCGCACCGTTGTGGAAGCGATCATCGCGAAGAATCCCTAACCAAAATTGTATATCGCTTACAACTTAGATGCACCACCAAAG
>DATARG010000093.1:0-7862 GCA_036264275.1 Candidatus Udaeobacter sp.
CAGCTCGCGCGCTGGTGCGACAGCTTTATCCGTTGGTCGCCAAGATCGTCCGCGGACATCGGCCCCGTCGAACATCGGAGGAAGACCTCTGCCAAATGATTTTCATTAAAGTATTCCAAAAGCTGTCGCAGTTCTCCGGGAGCGTGCCGCTCGAGCACTGGGTCTCGCGCGTTGCGGTCAACACCTGTCTCAACCAAATCGAATCAGAAAAAGTGCGGCCCGAAGTGCGTCATGCCGATCTCAGCATTGAAGAGCAAGCTGTGGTAGAAAATCTGGCAAGCTCCAGCGACGAGCTGGCGCCTGACCAGCAGTTCGCTTCGCGCCAACTGGTCGAGCATCTTTTGACTGCACTGAAGCCGGTCGAGCGGCTGGCGATCGATTTGCTATATTTGCAGGGACGCAGCGTGGAAGAAATATGCAAGATCACCGGCTGGAGCGCGTCGCTCGTTAAAGTGCGAGCGTTTCGAGCCAGGCAGAAAATGAAACGACAACTCGCAAAAGTTAAGGAAAAGCAATGAAGAACGAAGAGATCGATCGATTGCTGCGATCTGCCGCTCAGGCAGACGAGGAGGTTCCAGCGGCGGCACCGTTTGGATTCGATACTCGCGTGGTCGCGCTGTGGCGCGCCGGTACGTCAAAGCCGAACGGTGTAATGCAGTTGCTTCGACGCGTAGCCGTGTTGTCGCTAGCCGTAATCGCCATTTCAACGGTCGCGGTGGTTCGCGAAGCAAATCAGAGCCGCGAAATCCGCGAATCGTTTGCGAATGAGTTCGCTATCGCGGATTCAGCGATCCAGGATGAGTTTTGAAATGAACCGGGTGTCGCAATGGAAACTCATTGCGGGCTTTCTTCTGGTGTTCGTCGCGGGTGGAATCACCGGCGCATTCGTTGGGGGATTATACGCCACGCATCATTTCTTTGAGCTGCATCATCCGGAGCGGATCGCCGGACAAATGAAGGAAAGGCTCCGCACCGAACTCAATTTGACCCCGGAACAACTCACCAGGATCTCACCCATTATCGACAAAACAACTGCTCAACTGCGGGATATTCGAAGAGACACTGGTCGACGGGTTCATGAGATCATTACCGAGTCGCATCGTCAGATCGCTGCCCAGCTCACTGACGAGCAGCGGCAAAAGCTGACGCAAATGGAGGAGCGACATCGGCGCTGGCGACAGCGTCGCTTTCACGATTTTTCGGACGAGCAGCCCCCTGCCACACCTTAGCCTGTTAGCGTGCGCTGTTCTCAGCGCAGAGCCCTGTGTCTCGCTATCCCGAATATCCGCCGAGGACAGCGGACATTATTGCGATTCTTGTATTGCTTGAATAATTACGTCAGAGGCTTACGCCCTTTTCGAAGAAAATTCGTTCCCGCTCGACCTCTGCGCCCCGGCTGAGAAAAAGATCGCGTATTTCAGGCGTGTAATAGCCGCCATTGTAAAGAGGATTCAGCCCCAAAAAGATTTTTCCGCCCGGCGCGAGGTGGTGCTGCAAATCGCGCAAAAAGAAATCCCACTCCGCGGTGTCCCAACGTTTCTTCGCCGGATGGTAAAGGTAAAAGTTCGTGGAGAAGGCCGTGATCCAATCGAACTGTTGACCGAAGTCCGGCAGCGGGTCGAAAGCGCCAATCCTATAAACGACTCGCCGCACGCCAAACAGATCCAGTAGTTCGCCGAACAAAGGAACGCGGTCGGTGTCGAGGCCGGTGACGGAGTGGCCAAGATTCTTCAGGATGAACAAGAAGAATCCCCCTCCGCAGCCGAGGTCGAGAACACGTTTGGGCGCGGAGCGATGCAGATTCAAATCCTGCACGCGTTCCCGATTCAATCGCAACCACGGCTGGATATCCGCATATTTAGCGTAGCCCGCGGTGGAATTTGCATATCGCTGTTGGATTTCTCGTGCGCGTTCCCCGTCGATCTGCGCAGTCATTGGGCCGAGCGGCACGCGAAAAATCGAGCGTCGCGCTCTGCGCCAACCGCGCCGGTAGGTCATTGGGTCGGTGAACTTGAGGATCTTGCGGGAGAGTTTCATCTGAAAAATCGATCAACTGTAGGGCAACCGCTCCGGTTGCCAAACGAAGCTGTGCCCGCCTCGCTGTGCGAAGCGCGCTCGGGAGCACGGCGACCCCGCGCCGTGGCTACTGAGGATTTATGATTTCGCGCAGAAGGTGCGGACCGCGGTAAACGAATCCGGTATAAAGCTGAATCAGTTCCGCGCCCGCCTGGAATTTCTCGCGCGCCGATTGTGCGTCGAAAATTCCGCCCGAAGCGATTACCGGAATTTTAGATTGGGCAGTAACTTCACGCACCAGCGCGGTTGATTTGTCTCGGAGTGGCGCTCCACTCAAACCGCCTGCTTCATCCAGTTGCGACGGAATCGAGGAGTGATCCAACGTGGTGTTTGTAGCGATTATTCCCGACACACCGTTCTCTTCACAAACAGCGAGAACGGCTTTCAGCTCAGCGCCTGACAGATCCGGTGAAATTTTGACGATCAATGGTTTTGGAGCTGCTCCTGCTTCATTGCTGATGGCGCACAGTAACTCCGAAAGCCTTTCGGGCTCTTGCAACTCGCGCAGCCCGGGCGTGTTTGGTGAGCTGATATTCAACGTGACATAATCGGCGAAATCCCGCAGTCTGCGAAGCGAATAGAGGTAATCGTCGGTCGCTTGTTCGAGCGGCGTCACTCTCGACTTACCAATGTTGATGCCGACTGGAACGGCCGGCCATCGCCCGCTCTTGCGTAGCGTGGCCAATCTGTGCGCAATCGCATCCGCGCCGTCGTTATTAAACCCGAGCCGATTAATCAATGCTTGTTGCTGGGGTAATCGAAAGATACGCGGTTTCGGGTTCCCAGGCTGTGCTTGTGCAGTTACCGTCCCAATCTCTATAAAACCGAACCCGAGCGCTGCCCACGCCGGAAGAGCAACGCCGTTTTTGTCCAGCCCGGCCGCAAGTCCAATCGGGTTTGCAAAGTCGACGCCAAAGAGTGTTTTTCGTTTCGGTGACGGCTGAAAAGACTTGAGCACACGTAGGGCCGGTCCGAAATACGACGCTTTTTGGAGCAATTGGATGGTGAGATGATGCGCGGTTTCGGCATTTAAAGAGAATAGTAGCGGCCTAACGAATACTTCGTAGCCGTTCTTCATTTGTGCTGCTCCTTCAACTCTGCAAATCGAAACGTCCTCATCGCGTCCGTGTCATTCTGAGCGAAGCAAAGCTGCAACGCAGCCCCGAACGCTTTCAGGGCGAGGCCAGGCTTTCCATCTCTGGTTATTTCTTTAGCGATCGCCACGAATAAAACCGAGATGTTTGAAATCCTGGCCTCATGCGTCGCATTTCGTTGCAGCACTGCGCTTAACATGACAGCGCTACGGTTTGGATTAATTGCAGCCTCACTTACCGATGCAAAACTGACTAAATACCGAGTCGAGAATCTGTTCCACATCCACGACGCCGATGACTTCGCCGACTGCGCGCAACGCCTGATCAAGATCAACCGCAATGTACTCGCCGAATAATCCGTCCTGCAAGGCCGTGCGGGCGCGATCGCATGATTCCAAGGCGCGGCGAAGACAATCGCGATGACGAGTATTAATGGCGATCGCGCTCTCTGGTCTCAGATTTTGGGCGCGAATATGTGCAACGATTTCCTGTTTCAATTGTGGCAGCCCGTCTCCGGTGGTGCATGAAATTCGCAATGCGGGGAAATCCTTCCAGTGATTGTTCTCCGGCAAATCGCTTTTGTTCAGGACAACGATTTCGTTGGGATCGCTCGTCGCTCCATTGAACTCCGAAAGCTTTCGCGAGTTGAAATGCGCCGGCTTCGGCGCGTTCCGATCAGCAATGTGCAGGCGCAAATCAGCTAGCTGCAGCGATTTTTGTGTGCGCGCGATTCCGTCAAGCTCCAGTTTGCTTTCCGACGCGCGCAATCCAGCAGTGTCGAGCAACCGAATGGGCATACCCTCCAAATTGACCGTTTCCTCGATCATGTCACGGGTCGTGCCGTGCGTGTCGCTGACGATAACACGATCATAGCCAAGCAGACGATTGAGCAGACTCGATTTGCCGGCATTGGTCGCACCGTAGATCACCACACGCACGCCTTCGCGTAGCACGCGACCCTGATCGGCAGTCGCCAGCAACACAGCGATCTCCTCGCGAATGGAATCAATCCGGGTGCAAAGCGCTTCGTTTTCGTCTGGCTCAATGCCTTCCTCCGGGAAATCGATCGACGCATTGATTTGCGCGAGTAACACGATCAATTCATCGCGAATCTTCCGGATTTGATCGCCGAGTCTCCCTTCGAGTTGTTCGGTGGCCGAACGCAGCGCCAGATCAGTTCGTGCGCGGATCAGATCGATCACCGCCTCAGCCTGGGTCAGATCCATTTTGCCGTTTAGAAATGCGCGCTCGGTGAATTCGCCGGGCCGCGCTGCTCTAGCCCCTGCGCGCAGACATGCGTCGAGAACCTTCGCGGAAACGAGCGTACCGCCGTGGCAACTGATCTCGACCAGATCTTCGCCGGTGTAACTGGCCGGTGCACGATGTAACGAAACTACGACTACATCGATCAGTTGATTTTCTGCGCTGAAAATCTCACCCAAATGCTGAACGTGTGACGCAAAATTCGATGGCAGTTGTTTGCCGCGAAAAACTTTATCTCCTATTTCAATCGCATTGGCGCCGGAAATCCGCACCAATGCAATCGCGCCCTCACCGGGAGGAGTGGAGATAGCCGCGATTGTATCGGAAACATTCATGGGTCCGGATCCAAATTGTAGGGCAACCGCTCCGGTTGCCAAATGTGTTGGAGAACAGCATGGGAAAAGCGCTCTCTGCGGCGAGCGCGCTCCAAAACGTGACCGGAAATTCCAAACGCAATGCCTGCGCTTCCATTTTGGAGTGCGGCGACGCTGCGTCGCTTTCGTTCGGATTGCCGATCCTATTGCTCCGGAATTACTTCACTTAGCGCGGCAACCAACTTTTTATTCTCGTCCATTGTGCCTACGGAAATCCGGACCCATTCGGGCAAACCGTAGCCCCTCAGCGGACGCACAATGATTTTCCGTTGCAGCAGCTTCTGGAAGATTGCACAACCGTCGCCGACGTTTACCATCACGAAGTTTGCAGCGGCTGGCACGAACGGAATTTGCATGTCGGCGAAATGTTCCTGCAA
This sequence comes from Candidatus Udaeobacter sp., assembly GCA_036264275.1. Taxonomy (GTDB): domain Bacteria; phylum Verrucomicrobiota; class Verrucomicrobiia; order Chthoniobacterales; family UBA10450; genus Udaeobacter. The sequence continues at coordinate 5,185 of DATARG010000093.1, forward strand.
ATAAGCGCGCCCTTCGTCTATAACCTTCCTGGTTTCGCGCAGGTGCTCGTCATCAGCAAGCGCCGCAATCGCGGCGGCCTGTGCAATGCTGTTCACGTTGAATGGCTGTCTTGTCTTATGAAGCACTTCGGTGATCTCAGGCGGCGCGATGGCATATCCGATCCGGAGCCCGGCAAGGCCATGAATTTTGGAAAACGTCCTAAGCACAGCGACGTTTCGCCCGGCGCGGACGAATCGAAGTGTATCGGGCGGATCATCGAGAAATTCAAAATACGCCTCGTCGAAAATGACAACGACGCTGTCTGGCACTCGCGACATGAAACGGTCGATCGCGCGATGAGAGATTAATGTGCCGGTAGGATTGTTGGGGTTCGGAATGAAAATTAGCCGTGTTTTCGATGTGAGGGAGTCCAGTGTTGCATCGAGGTCCTGCTGATAATCAGGAGTCGGCGTCTCAATGGTGCGCACGCCGAAAGCGGTCGCGAGTAGTTTGTAGACGATAAAGGCGTACTGACACGTAATGACGTCATCCCCGGGGTTCAGAAACGCGTGCCCGAGGAATTCGATCACCTCATTTGATCCGTTTCCGAGAATTACGCTCTCAGGTGCTACTGCAAGTTTCGCTGCTATTGCTTTGCGCAAGTAAAATCCGCTGCCGTCGGGATAAAGGTGCGCATCGTCCAGCGTAGCGCGCATCGCTTCGAGTGCCTTGGGAGAGGGGCCGAGCGGATTTTCGTTCGATGCCAGCTTAATGATTGTGCTCGGATCGACGCCCAGTTCGCGCGCGGTTTCCTCGATCGGTTTCCCGGGTTCGTAAACGGCGAGATCACGCAACTGCGCGTTGGCCAGCTCCCACACTGACGTCATGCGCGACAGATTAGATGCGAGTGCGGCAATTTTGCAATGCGCGGCGATAAACCAGCCCGGATCTCGACGCTTTAATTTTAGCGCGATTTGGTAGATTGGCCGTTGCTGGAACGTGTCCGGCTGCTTTCAGCTCGTTGCCGCAATCCTCGAAACTGCTCCTCTAATTTCTTGAGATCCTCATCAGAGAGGTTTTCTAAATCGACAAGTTGATTGCGTGCGCCTACCACGGCCCGAATTAATTCATCCAACTTGAGGTGCACTGCTTTCGCGTCCCGGTTTTGGGTGTTCTGAATCAAAAACACCATGAGAAATGTGATCACCGTGGTGGCGGTGTTGATGATCAGTTGCCATGTGTCCGAGAAATGAAAAGCCGGTCCGGTGACAAGCCAAACGATAATGACAAGAACTGCGCCGCAAAAGGCCCATGCGCTGCCAAGCAAAGTGGATGAACGGTGCGCAAAACCGCGGAACGCATCGCTAACGGCGCAAAAGATATCGCGCTTCTGCTTATGTTTTTTCGCTTCTTTTGATCCGGTTTTGTTCGCCATGTCACTTAGTCTTTCGCGTGTGGCTGCCAATTTGCGCGCACCACCGACCTGTGGAGGCAAGGTCCAGCCACAAAGCGCATTGATTTCCCTTCGGTTTTAGGGAAGACTGGGCCCGATTTCATGCAGCAGGTCCAAGGGTTTTCACGTCTGCAAACCGTTCCATCTGAGCCCGCGGCTGCCGTCAGGCCGAAGCTGTGGATACTCAGTTCCTGGCGGGATCTGGTCTTGTACGTCGGCACGCCATTGGTGCTGATACCTGCTTTTGCGCTTGCTCAGGCTAAGTGGAGTCCGCAGGACATTTACCTTTTTGTCGCTGCCTTCGGTGCCATGGGCCATCACCTGCCGGGCATGATCCGTGCGTACGGTGACCGGGCTTTGTTCGAACGTTTCAAGTGGCGGTTCATTTTGGCGCCGCTGTTTTTGCTCGTAACCTGTATCGCCTTCTTTTGGTGGGACCTGAAGGGAATTTTGTTAGTCGTTTTCTTCTGGGGCGTTTGGCACGGGTTGATGCAGACCTATGGGTTTTGCCGCATCTACGACGCAAAAACGGGAATGTTCGATGCTCTTACGCGTCGACTCGATTTCGCCATGTGCCTGATATGGTTCGCCACTGCCGTGGTGCTCTCGCCATACCGGTTGAGTGACACGCTGGACACTTACTACATGTGTGGCGGACCGTTCGTTCCGCCGTCTGTCGTAACCCTCGGCCAAAACATAATCCTCGGCGCAGCCATTTTTGTATCGGTTTTGTTCGCCGCCCATTTTGTTCGTACTTGGATCGCGGGGCATCGGCCGAATCCTGTTAAACTTGGTTTGCTGGTCACCAGCATCGCGTTTTGGTGGTACTGCAATAATCTTGTCTCAAACATTCTCGTCGGGATTGCGTTGTTCGAAGTTTTTCACGACGTTCAATACCTGTCTCTGGTCTGGATTTACAATCGCAATCGAGTCGAGAAAGACAGCAGCATCGGCGGTTTCATGCGATTCGTGTTCCGAAGGAGCGGCTCGCTGGTTGGTCTTTATGTCGGCCTCGTCTTTGCTTATGGATCGGTTTCCTTCATCAATGCCCATATCGGAATGGACACCATCAAACGCATTCTCACTGGCGTGGTGACCGCTTCGACGCTGCTGCATTTTTATTACGACGGATTTATTTGGAAAGTTCGGGAGCGCTCGACACGTCAATCGCTCGGACTAGCTGGTGGAACGGCTGATGTGTCGCTCGGCGGGCTGATTCCCAGCTGGGCGTGGCACGGTTTGAAA
>DATARG010000136.1:0-3338 GCA_036264275.1 Candidatus Udaeobacter sp.
CCATAGGAAAGCTTTGCAAAAGGTGCCGGTTTTTCTGAAGGAGGCCCGTCGCCTAAATTCAGCGCCTCAGTCTTATTCGATGTCGTGAGAGCTGCTGAGCGCGAGAAAGCTGTTGATAAGGTCGCCGAGCGCTCGCGGATACTGTGCCATGAAGGCATGACCGCCGTGAGGGAATTGGGCAAGCCACGCGCCAGGAATTGCGTTTACGAGTTTCAGGGAATTTGAAGCGGGAATCACGATGTCCTGCGTTCCCGCAGCAACTAGTGCCGGCACGCGTATCTCTTGCAACTGGCTCGCCGCGCCGTTGCGATGCCACGCGTCCATCGCTGCTGCCTGTCGGTTGAGGAGCTCAACTGATAATTGCGCGCGCGCCGCCGCCACGATGTCGCCGAATTGGCGATAAAGACGTTCGGCAATGTCGTTTGGAAAAAGTAGGAATAACAGACACCGCGCCTGCTCGTTAGGCGCGCCGGAGGTGTCGATGAGTCGGGACCACACGTCACGTGCGGCACGATCTGCCTCGATTCCTCCTGAGTCAGTCGACAACAGGACGAGCTTGTCAATGCGATTCGCATGCTTCAACGCAAGTGCTTGCGCGATGAATCCGCCCATTGACCACCCCATCACGTTGGCGCGCTTAACGTCGAGGGTTTCGATTACACGCGCAGTATCATCGGCAAGCTGCGTGATATCGAATGACCGTCCATCGTCTGTCGAGCCACCGATCCCGCGGTTGTTCACCAAGACGAGCTTGTTCGACGACGCGAGTCGATCAATGAATAATGCATCCCAGTCTGCACTGGTTGCGCCGAAGCCATTTAAAACCACAAGCGGTGGGCCTTTCCCGATGATGCGACAGACGATTTGGCCGCCGTCAACGGCGACGGTCGCTAATGACTCAGGCTCCATCACATCGACCTAGGAGTTGAATCTTGGATGTTGCACGATGAACGTTGCGGTCATGGCAAGTGGCAAGGGAATTCAATTGTTCGCGTTGATCGCTCTGTTTGCAACAGGGTTGGCTGGATGCGCTTCAAGCAACAGCGCGGATGCGCAGCCCGGTATCGATCAGACGATCCCCGGGGCAACAAAATGGGGTCATTACACTGGCGAACCCGTGACGAAGTGGAATCCGGATGGACGCACGATGACACTTTTAACTGAGTTGCGATACATTGATCCGCACGGCCAAGTCTGGGTCGCGCCGATTGGTTCAGTTGTCGATGGCGCATCGATTCCACGCTATCTCTGGTCGGTCATGGGCGGACCATTCGAGGGAAAATACCGGAATGCTTCCGTTCTGCACGATGTCGCCTATGACGAGCACAACCGGCCGTGGGCGGATTGCGACCGGATGTTCTACTACGCGATGCGTTGCAGCGGGGTCGGCGCGACTGAAGCCAAGACCATGTATTACGCCCTCTACAAATTCGGGCATCATTGGAAGTTTCCCATCAAACGCGGCAAACCGGTGAAGTACGAAGGCGAGCTGGTGGCAAGAGGCGAAGAAATTCCGCGCGCGGTTCCAGTGAATCCGGCCGAGATCAATCAGGCGCGGAATTGGATCAACAACACCGACCCCAGTCTCGAACAGATCGAACAACGAGCGCAAACCGAAGCGTGGTGATGCTTCGTCCTCTGTCCCGCCGGCAACCTGTCGTTAGGCAGGACCCGTGGTGTCGCGTCCACTGGGCGATATTTCGATCAAATTTACAAGCCAATCGGCCGGTTGAATCTGCAGGTGCGTCCTGAGGATCTCAGCCGTGAAACTCCGAAAATCGCCCGCGCAATCCGCGCACAGCTTTTCCACTGTGTACGCGCCAAGCATTCGGTAGCTCTCGAACTGCGACTCGGAGAAAAACTGATCAGCGGTGCTCTCGTGCGGGAATGTTTGGCTCCTCTTAAAATATTCGTAGATGTCGCGTGGCTCATCACCGTAACACGCGGGTTTGATGTAAACGATGATGCCGTCGGGAGCGGTCGAACCATCTACTGCTGAATATCGGATGCGGCCAATGGCGCAATTACGGCCTTTCCCCTCCGCTGCATCGATTTCGCTGCGCGGATAAATATTCATCTGGTCGAATTCGATCGGAATCCCAAAATCCACCCGAATCTTCCGCACCGCTTCACCAAGGTCGGCGAACGAACACTCGGGATCCTCTCCCGCATCGCTAACTACAATAAAATGACAGCGACGCAGCACCATCTCGTAGAGCCCGAGGTTTTCGAAATGGCCGCCATCGGAGAGATAAACGTAAGGACTTTTATCGTTCGTTAGGCCCAAGGCTTCGTCAACAATCGGCCGCACACTGCTTTCGGGGTATCCAAGGTTAAACGTGTGATCCCCCGCCTGGCCAGGGTTCCCAAGCCAGGCACCGAGCCTCACATTGAGGAGCGTCAGGATGAACGTGACGAAAGGCGACGAGTGATAGCCCATGTTAGGACTGGCGGCGGCGCCCGAAATCGTAATTGCCGACCCGAGCGAGATACCTTGCGGGCCGCCATACACAGTCCCATCCGCGCCGGTTGCTGAACGATAGCCCGGCGACATCGCCGACGACCCGCAGTGCAACGGGCTTACCGTAAAACTCTGCGCCTTACGCTCCTGCCAGCCAAGCTTTTCGCCGGACACGAGATTGAGCGCGATATTGATAACGTGCATGAGTTTGCCGTTAAATTTTTTCTGCAGCCAAAGATCCCGCATTTTGATGTTGTCGTTTTCGTCGAACCCGGTGAACGGATTTTCTCTCCGGTCCGCATTCGAAGCGCCGAGGTAAGCGCGAATCAACCGTTCGCGATACATGCCGTGCAATGAAAACGTGTTCGCGTTGATCAGGCGCGCCATCACAACGCCGACGAGGAAAAGTAGCGCCGCGAATGGAATCACCAGCCACCACGGAGTGTAGAAAATCACGTTGAGATATGCCTCAGGACGGCCCAGCAATCCCGACTTGGAATCCAACGTTGCCTGGTAAGCCAATTTAATGTGGTAAGCCTGAATCAACTTTTTCATCACCGATGTGGTTGCCTCGGTCACGAGAATCAACAGGACGGTCGCAAACACAAGCGCCGCGATTGTAGAGGCTTTTGACAAAATAAGACCCAGCGGACTCGCGGTCGCCCGCTCCTTTTGAGTGGCTGCGACTATCGAGCTGCGGCCGCCCAAGACGGTAAGAAGCGCTGCCAGACCTCCCGTAGTGATGAACGTCCAAGTCCATTTCAGGGAAAGTGGTCCGAAGACGACCAATCCGCTCATGAGCAGCCATCCGACGGCTACTGCAAGCAACCAGCCGGTTGCGCGCCCCCACCATTCCCGATCCGAGTCGTCGGTCCAT
>DATARG010000170.1:0-5420 GCA_036264275.1 Candidatus Udaeobacter sp.
AAGGTTCCATTACTGGGCATCACTTCCAAGCAGGCATGTTAACCTTGCGAATAATCAAATCCGATCGGTAGGCGAAATGCGTTCATTTTATTGAACAGTCAGGTGGGAGTACCTATGGCACGAGGAAGCAAAAAGAAATACACGTCCAAGCAAAAGCGGAAAGCCCATGATATCGAGAAGGGTTATAAAAAGCGCGGCGTCAGCAACAAAGAAGCGGAACGCCGTGCATGGGCGACCGTAAACAAATCAGATAAAGGCGGTCGTAAGAAGGGCGGGGGAGGTCGCGGTAAGGAGCGGAGCAAATCAAGTTCCCGCAAAGGTGGAAGAAAAGGCGGCCGGAGATAAGGCGCTGATCATTGCAAAAGGCGTCGCATCAACAGCGACCCGAAGCGACCTTTATCTTTTGCGCTTTCGTTTCTTTCGTGCAGCGCTGGTTCCTTTTTTTCCGAGAGCGGTGCGCGTCCTTTTCGACAAGTGCGCAATCGTCTTCTTGCTCCGTGCAGTTTTGGCTGCTTTCTTAATATTCCGCTTTGCAGCGGCTCGTTGTTTTTGAGTTGTCACAACTGCATCGAGCACAGATCTGCTCAACAGGATTTGCACATACAAGGAGCCTATATCTCACCGCCGACGCTTCCGCGTTCGCACTGCCTTTTTTGCAGCTGCCGAACGCGACCGCGCGGAACGTTGCCTGGCGACTCGCTTCGAGTGTCTGGACAATGCCTGCCTTGACGCCGAGCGACGCCTTTCGTGTTTAAGCGCGCGTTTCGTTGCTCGCGACCGCTTCCGAGAAGGCTTTTTGCGGCGCCCGATGCGGCCTTTTGTGAGATCGCGTTTTGCCTGGCGCTTTGTTCGTTCGGTGCCGCGTTTAGGGGGCGGCAACTTTACCCCGGCGCGGCGCGCCTTCGACAGACCAATCGCAATCGCTTGTTCCGGCGAGCGGGCGCCGTGCTTGCCTTCCCGAATGTGTTCCATCTCTTCCCGCACAAACTCGCCAGCTTGCGTACTGGGCGACTTGCATTCGCGCTGATCTTGGCGCACGCGTTCGATGACTTCTTCTTCTGGCATAACAAAAATGGTTTCGCCTTTGCCAACACTCTTGGACGTAAAGAAATAAGGCCACGCACTCGATAGGAATACGAGCAAGTCTATTTTTCGCCTGCAATCGTTGGGTGACGTGCAGAACCGCAAGGTGGCGAATGCGAAGAAATTTCGCATCGCTCAAACGTCGGCCGGGAATTCACTGTTTGCTTAAGCAGCATCCGCGGGACCAACCAGCGAGATCAGATATGAGCGATCATCTCAGGATCTGTCTAGCTGCGCTACTTGCGCTTTTTAGTCTGTTTTTTAATCAAGCGCTTCGCCACGGCGGACCCGCGGCGACCTATCGGCTTGAATTTCTTACCGCGCACAGCGTTGTAAGAAACAAAGAAGTGCTCAATCTCACCCAGTAATTTTGAATCCAGCTTTCGCAGCGATTTCAACTTCCCGTTTGTGTGTGACTCTGCCGCGACCGCGATCAAACGGTCGTTACGTTCGGTTTTGCCGTCCTCACTTTGCTCCGCTTCGATCACTCCGATCAGTCGAGCTTCGACGAGGCATCCGATAAACACCGGTTCGTCCATCAACACAAGGACGTCCAGAGGATCGCCGTCGTCAGCGATTGTCCCTGGGATTGATCCAAAATCGAATGGAAAGACGGTGCCATGAGGCAGGACCGTCTTAAGTTTGTAAGCATCAATCTTGAAATCGAACGCGTACTTGTTGCGGCTTCTCTTCGGAGTGTCGATTACGACATTTAGATTTCCAGACTTACGATCAAACGGCTTTAACTTGCGCAATAATTTCATACTGAAAACGTTTTATCCATGTAATCGATAACATGATGCCTTTCCCAAGCTCTTGATCGATAACCGCGTGACCTAAAGCACGACCAGTTTTTTGGCAGCTCTGATCTGAAAGGGTTGTCGGAAAACCTCGGGAATGGCTTTCGATTCAACTTCATATTCCGAGCTTGCAAGTCCGATATCAAATTCCAATCAGCTCTTAGCTGCGTCGCGCAGACTTTTAATCCGGTCATGAGCTGCTTTGATCTCGGCGAATTGACGAACAACGAGCTCCTGAGCTGATGGAGATAAACCATCGTCCATGGCCTTCTTGTATTCTTCTACTGCTGAATCTTCGCCCCGTTCGCATTCAGCCAGCACCGCATGTTCATCGCCGCCTGTGATCGCCGACTTCAGGTTTATCCAGCCGCGATGCAATGCGCCGGTGGAGCTGCTGCTGGTTTCGGGCTCGGTTTCTCCATGGTGCCGAGCCTCACTCTGCAGCGCGGTGGCGAAGCGCGAACGCTGGTGCGAGTAATCGCTAAAGAGTACCTTTAATGCTGGATTTCGGACGCTCTCAGCGGCCTGCTTAAAACCTTCCTGACCGTCTTTTAGCGTTTCGATTAGCTTGTTTAGGACCGTATTTTCCTTCTTCATATAAATGGAGTCGTATTCCGCGAGGTTTGCGCGCGTCTTTTCCTCACTTCCGTGGCTTTCGAACTGCTGATCTCCGAAAGTTACGCAATTAGCTTGTGGCGCACGGCTAAAACACACATGCGCAGCGAACAGTGAAAGATGAGGAATGTTCCTATCTGGATCGATACCGCACCTATTCAGAAGTTCCCGAAGCTACAAGGGAACATAACTGTCGACACTGTTGTGGTCGGTGCGGGCGTCACGGGGATCACCGCGGCCTACCTTCTAAAAAAAGCTGGATTGACAGTCGCACTCATCGAACGCGAACACGTGGCCTCAATCGATACCGGCCATACAACGGCTCACCTCACCTACGTTACCGATGTCCAAATGCGAGAACTGGCGCGCAATTTCGGAGAGGATCATGCCCAAGCCGCATGGGACGCCGGCGCAGCCGCCATCGATGAGATCGAGAGGATCGTTGAGGAAGAACAAAGCGAATGCGAATTCACGCGCGTGCCGGCTTACCTGCACATCCGTGTAGACGGTTCTCGTAAGAAAGAAGCTGCGTCGCTCAAGAAAGAAGCTGATCTCGCCATAAAGCTCGGATTTTACGCGGCCTACTTAGACTCGGCCCCATACTTCAATTTGCCGGCGGTACGTTTTGCCAATCAGGCCAAGTTTCATCCCAGAAAATATCTTCGATCTTTGGTCGCGAAAATTCCTGGCACCGGTTCCCACGTTTTTGAAAAAAGCGCTGCCAGTGAGTTCGATGCGAAGAAACGCCGCGTGAAGGTCAACCGCAACTGGATCAGTTTCGATCGTGTTGTAATGGCTACGAACAATCCACTTGTCGGCTTAGCGAGCGTGGTAACAGCAACACTTTTACAGACAAAACTTTCTCTTTATACCAGCTATGCGCTCGGCGCCCGAGTTCCAGCTAACACAGTTCCAGAGGCGCTTTTCTGGGATACGCGGGATCCTTATGATTACCTGCGAATCGATCGAAATCGTGACTTCGATTACCTCGTTTACGGAGGGGAAGATCATAAGACCGGGCAAAAGAGTAAGACCCAAAAGGCTTACGTCCGATTGCTAGCGCGACTGAAAAAGATTATTCCCAAGGCGAATATCGATCATCGCTGGTCGGGCCAGGTCATCTGTACACCAGATGGCTTGCCTTACATTGGGGAGAACGCCGAACACCAGTTTGTAGCTACCGGTTATTGCGGCAACGGCATAACATTCGGAACAGTAGCGGCAATAATGGCGCGGGACTGGAGCACAGGGCGAAAGAATCCCTGGACCGAACTGTTTTCCGTGGACAGAAAGAAGATTAAGGGCGCCGCGTGGAACTATCTCCGAGAAAACAAAGACTATCCCTACTATATGATCAAAGATCGCCTTGCCCGTGCCGAAGCTGATTCCGTGCGCGAGTTAAAACGTGGCGAAGGAATGATCGTCGGTCGACGTGGGAAGAAAGTTGCCGCTTTCCGCGATTCTAACGGGAACATCCATCGGCTCTCGCCGGTTTGCACACACCTTGGCTGTCTTGTCAGGTGGAACCCTGCTGAATCGATGTGGGATTGTCCTTGTCACGGCTCACGTTTCAAACCTACCGGCGAAGTGATCGCCGGTCCGGCCGAAGAACCGCTGCCTCCTATCTGAATTTTCCACATGCCATTCGCCCAATGAAAGCGTTGGACTCTTACTTAAATGATCATCTCGCCGGTTCTGTTAGCGCGTTGGAGCTCCTTGCCCATTGGGCGGACGTCCACAAGGGCGAGACACTCGGCAATTTCTTTGCCGAAATCGAAAGGGAGATCAAAGCAGATCAATACGCGTTGCGCGACGTCATGCGTGTTCTGGGAGTTGAAGAAAGCAAACTGCGCAAGGCGAGTGCATGGGCGGCCGAAAAGGTTGGTCGCGCACGATTGATAGTTGCCGGCGATGAGCCGGGCAGCTTGGGACTATTACTCACGTTGGAGGGGCTAATCATGGGAGTCACTGGCAAGAAAGGGCTGTGGCGCGCGCTCGCCGCGGCGAAACTGCGACAGTTGGATGGGTCTAACTTCGAGGAGTTACAGCATCGAGCTGAGCAACAGATTCAGAAAATCGAAGCAGAACGGATACAGGTAGCGCGACAGGCATTCTCTGGTAGCGGAGATCAGGATTGATTTTAATGGGTGCTTCAGAGGAAACGGTCGCTGAGCCAAAGGTAAACGGCGCGATATCAGATGAGTTGGTTGCGGCTGCGAAAGAAGCGGGCTTGCAGTACGTATCCGATGAACGAGCCGGTTATCAACGTCGGGCGAAAGGCAAGCATTTCGAGTACTTAGATATCGAGGGAAAACCGATACGGGACGAGCAGCGGGTGCTGCGTATCAAACGTCTCGCCATTCCACCCGCATGGACCGATGTCTGGATCTGTCCCTCACCAAACGGCCACGTCCAGGCGACTGGACGGGACGCGCGTGGCCGCAAGCAATATCGGTATCACGACCGCTGGCGCGAAGTGCGCGACGAAAACAAGTTCGACCGGCTGCCGGTGTTCGCCAAAGCCCTGCCAAAAATCCGCAAACGAGTTGCGCAGGATATGAAGTTGCCGGGTCTGTCGCGGCGAAAAGTACTGGCGACGATCGTTCGGCTACTCGAGCGAACGTTCATACGCGTTGGAAACGACGAATACGCGCGCGAGAACAAGTCATTCGGTTTGACCACTCTGAAGAATCGACATGTCAAAGTCAAAGGCGCAAAGATGCGTTTTCGATTTCGCGGTAAGAGCGGAATCCAGCATGAAGTGGATATCACTGATGGTAGAGTGGCGAAAATCATTACGAAGTGTCAGGATTTGCCGGGTCAGGATTTGTTCCAGTATCTCGATGATGATGGGGAGGTACAGGATATTAGTTCTCAGGACGTGAACGAGTATTTGCGTGAAATTGCTGGCCAAGATTTTAC
>DATARG010000188.1:0-3362 GCA_036264275.1 Candidatus Udaeobacter sp.
CAGATCATCATGGGCGGCGCGCTCATCAAATATGAGGACATGAACCGGAACCTCGGTCTGGTTTATTCATTTTCGCACTGGTTTTCCGAACATCCGAACTCGGAAAAGACGAGAAAGACCGAGAGCAAGCTACAGGTGCCACTTGTCTGCCAGTTCATCGCGATGCGCTGGTCGTACGAAGAAATGATTGTTGCCCAGGCCAAGCTCAATCCGCTTACAAGGCGCCAGGAACACGTTCATGACGAAATTCAAAAGCTCGCGCCCAAGGCGGATACGCCTCAGCAACGCGCGCATCTCAACGATTTGAAAGACGCCTTGGCACTACTCTCCGGATTGGAAGGACCGTCTGCGCGCGCTGTAGACCGATATCTGAAGCTCCTCGACCCGGTCATCGCCGGGAAGCAACGGTTCGATCGTTCGTTATTCAAAGACGCCAAAGGACCAGTCACAGCGGATCAACTCTACGTGAACCAAAAGGTATCAGACCTGATCTCAAGAGCGGAAATGGAGCAAACCGATTATCGCCGCGGCACCAGTAAGCCGAATGTGTTTTTCGGTCTGCAGAAACGCTATTTCGAAATCGCATTTGGCGTGTTCACTTTCGACACCATGGTGCTGTTCGGATCCATACTCGTATTACTTGTCGTGCTGCATTGGATTTTGCGGAAACAGCTGGAAGTGCGCAGAAGCTGATTTTGTTTCTCGTCAAAACACGCTTCAGAGCCACTCCCACATTGGAATTCTTGTTAACACCGCGCTTCAGCGTGGTGGCATCGCCGGTAATACATCCAGCTAAAGCAGGGTGTTAACGAGAAGTTGCTTCGAGAACATCATCGGAAAAGAATAGGAATCATCATGAGCAAAACAAAAACCAAGCCAGCACGCCTTATCGTCGCTGCGAGCGAGCAAGATCCCGACATGCTTTACGCGACGAAGTTTTGGGCGCCCGATCCATTCATTCTCCTTCAGCGTAACGGCAAACGAACATTGGTCTTGAGCGATCTGGAAATCGATCGTGGCCGCAAGGAAGCTGACGCGGATGAATTCGTGATGTTCAGTGAGCTCGAGCGCGAGCTGCAGGGGAAATCGAAAAAGGCGCCGCCGTACGAGAACGTGCTCACCCATTTCCTGAAAAAACGCGGCATAAAATCGGCGATTGTTCCGGCAAATTTTCCTCTAAGCTACGCGGAGGAACTCGCAGCAAACAACATCCGCGTTCGCACGGCCGACGGATTTTTCTGGCCAGAGCGTGAAGAGAAATCCGACAGGGAAATTGAAATGATGGGACGCGCACTGCGGATCACGGAAGCCGGGCTCAAACGCGCGATAGAGGTGTTGAGGGCGTCAAGACCAGGCTCGGGAAAACGACTGCGGTGGAATGGTAAAACGCTGACTTCCGAAATATTGCGCGCTGAAATTGATTCCGCCGTGTTGCGCGCAGGAGGCGTTCCGGCCGGCACGATCGTGGCCGGAGGCGATCAAGCTTGCGACCCCCACGAGCGTGGCCACGGCCCGCTGTCTGCGGATTCATTGATTATTCTCGATGTGTTCCCGCGCGATTCGAAGACCGGATATTTCGGCGATATGACTCGTACGGTATTGCGAGGACGCGCGAGCGAAGCGCAGCGAAAACTTTGGGAAACGGTGAAAGCGGGGCAAGCCCTCGCGCTAAAGAGAATCAAGGCCGGCGTTGACGGCATGGTGATTCACAAAGCCATTCAAGAACTTTTCGCCAGCCGCGGTTTCCCAACCGAAGTGCGCAATGGCCGTCGCGTTGGATTTTTCCACGGTACTGGGCATGGACTGGGTCTGGAAATTCATGAGCATCCGCGGCTGCAAAAGGTCGTGCTAAAGGACCGGCAGGTGCTCACCGTCGAACCGGGTCTGTATTACCCCGGGGTCGGCGGCGTGCGCCTAGAGGACGTAGTTGTTATCACGAAGACAGGTTGCCGAATCCTCTCGCGTTTTCCCAAACAGTTGGAGATTTGAAGGACCTCTTGCTAGGGCGGTTTACCGAACATCCCGGGCGATTGGGTCAATCGCCGCTACCAAGCAAATGAACGCGCAATGCGATTCGGCGTCTAATCTCCTACCCGGCGAAGTGACAAGTCACCCTGACGCGGTAAATTACCACCCACATGTATTTTTTATTGGGCGTTTTGAACTATGCCTGCCTTGCGTATATCGGAGGTCCGTCCGGTTTTGGTTTGGGGTCCAACTGGCTGCTTTACATCGGCGTCCCATTGATCATCGGAATTTGGGCGCAGATCCGGGTGAGCAGCGCGTTTAGCCATTGGAGCAAAGTGCGCGCGAACGGGAATATCACCGGCGCTGAATGCGCCCGAGAGGTCCTCCAGGCAGCCCAGATTCATGACGTTGACGTCATGGAGACGAATGATTTTCTGGGCGACCACTACGATCCGACAAAGAAGCAGCTGCATCTGTCGAGCAGCGTTTATAACACGCCTTCGGTAGCCGCATTGGGCATCGCCGCACACGAGTGTGGGCATGCGATTCAGCACGCTCGCGCATACGCGCCGCTCAAGTGGCGTATGGCAATTGTGCCGGTGACAATGATCGCCTCAAAGGCGCTGCCGTTCATTATCATCGGCGGCCTGTTCTTTAGGATTACCGGTCTGATTACGCTTGGCATCTGGTGCTATTTGATTCTCCTGATGTTTCAACTGATTACGTTGCCCGTGGAGTTCGATGCCTCCCGGCGCGCAAAAATCATCCTGCGGGAAATGGGGATCATACAGCCGGGCGAAGAAGCGGTTGGCGTAAACAAAGTGCTGAACGCCGCCGCGCTTACTTATATCGCGGCGTTCATTGCTGTACTGGGCAATTTGCTTTGGTTGATGTCGATCCGCGACCGGCGCTGATCAATCGCGCTGCATAAAAATGGATCACGCTCTCGCCTTCCCTGCTCGTCGGATTACCGATTTGTTATCGTCGGGTCTGCAGGCGCGTGCTAAGTCTAAGCGTCCGGCGATGGATCAGCCAAGAAGCGACCCAGACCAAGAGTTGGTGAAGCGCACGCAAGCGGGCGAGGCCAGCGCGTTCGACGATCTCGTGGTCAAGTACACGCCGCGACTTTACGGACTGGTCTACAACATGACTTCCAACCACGAGGATACGAACGACCTTTTACAGGACATTTTCGCCAAAGCCTACAAAGCGATTCGCGGGTTCCGCGGCAAATCCTCATTTTATACTTGGATTCATTCCATCGCGGTAAACATGACCCTGAATTTCCTCAAAAAACGCGGACGCCGATTTCAATTGAGTCTGGATGACGTCGACGCGAGCATCCAAAATGACAAGGAATTCATGGAGGCCACAGCGACGAGCAGTCCCGTGCG
>DATARG010000201.1:0-4050 GCA_036264275.1 Candidatus Udaeobacter sp.
AACCCCAAGTCGAAATGAAAGTGTCACCGTCTGATCAAATTTGGTGGGCGAGAATTTCTTAAGCGTCGCCACCGAATCGGCGAGACTATAGTTCTTCGTGCGGTCTACTTGCTGCGCCGCAGCGCGATAGCGTTTACTTCGATTGGTTTGCATTGTTGGTGCAGTTCAAACGCCTGTGACTGTTTAACAGCGGGGCTCCTGCTTAATTATCCTGCTCAGCCGAGCGAGCGGGACAGGAAACGTAGCGGTTGTCGTTGGTTTGTCAAAAATTCACGCAAACAAATCGCGATACATCAATCGGCTGGAGCGGTAAGTGGCGGTGAAGCAGTATTTCCGGCTTTTTGGACCGGGGGCACCCCCTGCCGGATGACTTTGCCTTCTTTCATTACGAATGAAACACGCTCTGTTTCTGTGATATCCACAGTTGGATCGCCCGGGACGGCAATTACATCGGCCAGTTTTCCTTTTTCGAGCGTGCCGACCTTTTGAGCGATCCCCAGGAGTTCGGCGTCATTTGCGGTAGCTGATTTCAATGCGTCGATCGGTTTCATACCCAAATCCACCATCAACTTGAACTCCTTTGCGTTTTGCCCGTGCGGATACACCGCGGCGTCCGTTCCAAATGAGATTCTGACACCCATCTTCACGGCATTGCGAAACATGTCCGACCGAGCGGCCGCAGCCGCTTTTGCTTTCGCCTGTAGCGCCAGAGGATAATTTTCGAGTTTGCCCATGATCCATTCGGTTGCCATAAGCGTGGGCGTAAGAAATGTTCCTTTCTTCTTCATCAGCGTCAGTGTTTCCGGTTTCATAAAAGAGCCGTGCTCAATTGAATCGACGCCCGCTTCGATAGCCTCACGAGCGGCCCCATCGCCGTGGCAATGGACGGCGACTCTCTTTCGCAAACGATGAGACTCATCAACGAGCGCGGCCATTTCAGCAGGCGTCAACTGAGGAGTGTCAACTTCGTCGGCTAGTGAAAGTACCCCGCCAGAAACCGCCGCTTTGATGACATCTGCTCCATTCTTCACCTCAAAACGCACCGCCTTTCGGATGTCGTCCGCGCCGTCCGCAATCCCGTCGGTGTAGTCTGGTTCGCGTCCGAATAGAAAATCGCGAAACCCGCTGGTTGGATCGAAGTGCCCTCCCGTGGATCCAATTCCCTTGGTTGCTACGAGCATTCGCGGACCAATAATTACGCCGTTATTGATTGAATTCCGAAGCGCCACATCGACAAATTCGTGACTGCCAACAAAACGACTGCCCAAATCGCGCACGGTCGTGAACCCGGCTTCAACAGTCGCCCGCGCGTGTGTGGTGGCGATGATTGCCTGCTCGGAGACATTAAGATCGACCTCTTTCAGCCGATGCTGATTGTAGTCACCGGAGAAATCGGACGTCAGATGCGTATGAGCATCGATAAACCCCGGGCAGAGTGTTGCGTCGCCAAGATCGATCACACGTGCAGAACTTGGGATCGGCAGATTGCTTCCGGCGTCAACAATCTTGTCGCCCTGAACGATGACCACACCATTCTGCACGGGGGCATTCGATTTGCCGTCGAATATTCGCGCAGCTTTCAGTGCAACTACTTCGTCAGCTCCGCGCGCTGATACCGCCAGGAAGAAAGCTATAAGCAAACAACGCGTGACTTTCATGCTTCCGTTTAGAGGCAACGCGTTAAGCTGGCAAGAGAGCAACGTGAAAACATAAAACCGTGCTACGGCTTTCCGAGCTTCGCTACGCTTTCCGCCAGACCTTTTTGCGCTTCGGCGAGATTTGGATCGAGCGCCAACGCCTCTTTAAAAGCAACAATGGCGCGCTCGTGCTGATTGAACACGGCAAGATATCTTCCACGATTTGTCAACATTCTCGTATAAGCCGGCAAAATCTTGCCGTTTATGACGTCGTCCTTCGTAAACCGCACCGACCCGTCAGCTAATCCCCGCGTCTGGAGGTGCAGGTCTGAGGGCTCATGAAAGCTTTGGTCGGTGGCAAGATTGAAAACCAGCCCTTGCGGCACGAGTTGATAGGTTTGAGGGATCCACTGGGTTAAGTAGCCGTTCGTTTGGTTGGCGACCAATACATCATTTGTAATGTAAACCGGCGCGACCCTGATTTCATTCCTTACCATTGATTGAATCACTTCCAGAAATGCCATACTAATTCTCCGGGTAAGCGCTTCGTTCCGGTTAAACGCCGCAGGGTCGTGCTCCCATAGCTTTAGGAGCGCAACATACGACTCGATTTTCTCGCTCGACCGATCGATCAAGTCGGGATGCGCACGCTTGAGATAATCGAAATACCAGGAGCGGCGCAGCAGATTAATATCCACCACCTTCACATCTGCACGGCGCCGTTCTATTTCTTGTGCATAGAACATTGGGGATACGACCTGCCAGTCTTGTGTAAGTAACAGCCCATCGGTTGCGATTGTGCTGAACAGGTTCTGGACATAATCATCCGCAATGAAGTCATGCCTTCGATTGTCGAATGGCCAATTCGCGGTGAACGCTGCAGTCGCCGTCAGGACAATCGCGGTCGCAGCAGCCAAAGACGCCGTCCAAACTGGCGAATATCTTAAAGCGGCAAGTTGAATCAGCCAGCGAAAACCCAGCCCCGCCGCAATCGCGATCGAAATGAATGCCGGCAAGTAATACGCATCCTTGTCCTCGGCAATTTCGTAGCTCAGCGAATAAGCCAGGTCCGCGAGCACGATCAACAGGAGAAACCAAAAGGCTGTTTTATCGCGCTTATAAGCGCTCCCGAGACCCGCCACCGCAAAAAACAGCGTCAAAGGCAACCATGGAAAGCCAAACTCGCGCAAGGCCATTCGACAAAACTCATCAAACTGCGGTCCAATGGTCGACGGCGAAAAAGAGAAAAAGACCTGATACTGCCGGCCAGTGATATGCCACCAAATTTCCTGGAGAGATCGCGGATTTCCCCAGTTCATCGCCGGCGAGCGCCACGCTGCCCACGGCAGATAACTGTACACAAGGATCAACGCGCTGAAGGAAATTAGCGCCGCGTACAAAAGCCGACGGCTGGTGAAGAACTTCAGACCCTCTGTCCTGTAAACGACCACGGCGATGGCCGGAAGTGTTAAACCGACAGTGACGTGATGAACACCCATCGCAAGCCCGAAGACGAAGGCGGCGGCATAAATCCACGTGTCATGCGTCGTCACCGCCCCGCCGGAATTCCTTCCTGTTTCAATGATGCGCCGCCTCCACCGAACGACCAAAAAGAAAACGAGCATCACTAGCAAAGCGTTGAGAGCGTACACTTCAGTGATCGTCGCATACGCCCAAAGCGTGCGGGAGAACGCCATTACCAATCCCGCGCCCACCGCGGGCGCGAACATCAAAAATCCGGCAACGCTTGAACTCTCAATTTTGCTGGCCTGCCGCGTAGCCTTATTGGTTTTCTGAGCGGGAGCAAAACAAGAAGCGGTAATAATTAAGTCGGCTACGACTAGAGTAAGCATTGCGCAGGCAAGCGCAGCGAAAACCGCGGACGAAAAATTGATTCGCACGGCAACATTTCCGACTGGCACAATCGATGCGAGATGCGTGAGCATCACCCACAGGGGAACACCAGGTGGATGCGCCACGCCCAGGCCGTACGCCGCTAAAATTAACTCGCCGCTATCGGTCGGAGTAACCGTAGGGGCGAAAGTCCAACTGTATAAAGCCAGCGCAATTAGAAGCACCGCAACTGCGCAAATGATTTCTATCTGAGGCCAGAATGCCGTCGAGGCATTCGTCTCGTGGCCGGATTTTACGCTCCGAAATTTTTGTTTTTGGAATTGCGCGCCTTTCGTGACCCTGCGAGCCATGGCGTATCGTGTCGCAAAGTTGAGTTCGCGCAAACGGTGAAAGCGATGCGGAAACGCATCGCGATCCAAAAGGTGCTCTGCGCAAAATTCACGAGAGCTCACTTTAATGTCGCGCAAGCTTCGCAGTGCCCTGCCCGCAGCAGCTTCGCGCAGAAATGCGGACGGAACGACGAGTCCTCGCGCCGCTTTTCGCTGCAAGAAAGATCCCT
>DATARG010000220.1:0-9679 GCA_036264275.1 Candidatus Udaeobacter sp.
TTTCAGCCGTTTCAATGCGCGGTCGACCGGTTCACCTTTGCGCACAACTACTTCTGGCATCAATAATCACTCCCCTCACTTTAGAAAATACTGTAAGTCGGTGAGCGGGAGAGTACTCGGCGGAGTCCTGCCCGTCAAATCAAGCCAAAACAGCTCTCTTAACGTTCATTCCGTGTAAATTTTGTCGTTTGGACACCCGTCGGGGCGTTGTAAACCTGTCCAACGTATTCACAATTGTATTAAATTCTTTTTCCAATAAAAAATCACACGCTGCTCGTCTGTTGAGGTCAATCGAGGTGGCAAGATAAAATCCATTATGCAGGACGCGCTTACTCCGATGATGCAGCAGTACCAACGGCTGCGAAAAAGCATTCCTGCGGACACGTTCTTGCTGTTTCGGCTTGGCGACTTCTACGAGATGTTTTTCGATGACGCGAAGGAGGCGTCAGCTCTGTTGAACCTTGCGCTGACCAAGCGCAACGGCGTGCCGATGTGCGGGATGCCGTACCATGCCGCGCAGGGCTACATTCGTAGGCTAATCAACGCCGGAAGGCGGGTCGCTGTTTGTGATCAGACGAGTGAGCCGCAACCTGGTCGCAAGATTGTCGACCGCGAAGTCACCCAAATCATCAGCGCGGGAACGGTAAGTGAATTGAGTTGGCTCGATGCGAAGCGCGCGAATTATCTCGGCGCGATCTATGCCGATAGCGATGGGTTCGGTTTCGCCTACGCCGATCTCAGCACGGGTGAGTTCCGACTGACACAAGCGCGGGATCGACAATCGTTGCGGGATGAAATCGCACGTGTTTCGCCTGCCGAATTGTTGATCAGTTCGGAACAGAAAGCCGAGACCGGCGAAATCGATCACGCGCTCGAATACGACAATTACGCATTTCTGCCAGAACAGGCGATTTTCACCCTGTGCGAGCATTTCAAGGTCAAATCGCTAGACGGTTTTGGATGCGCGCAGATGCCCGCGGCAGTCGCTGCTGCCGGAGCAATCGTGCATTATTTAAAGCATCAACTCCGGCGCAAAATCGACCATCTGACTTCGTTGCGCTGCGATGCGCCGGCAGATCACGTCCTGCTCGATTCCGCCACACAAACCAACCTTGAGCTGGTCGAATCGCGGGGCAACCGCGATGCGAGTCTGCTGAGTGTGCTTGATCGCAGCATCACACCCATGGGCGCGCGAAAATTGCGCGCATGGATTTTGCAGCCGTTGCGCGATCTCGCTGAGCTGCAAGGACGGCAGCAAATGATCGGCCAGCTTTTGCAAGAGTCAGATCTGCTGGGGTCGATTCGCGCGGAGTTAAAGTCGATCCGGGATATCGAGCGCGCCGTTGGACGACTAAGCCAGGCTTCCGGGAATGGGCGCGACCTTGTCGCCTTGAAAACTTCGTTGCAGCGAATCCCCGAGCTCAAGCGGGAGCTCAGAAAACTCATCGAGCGAATTGAGTTTGGTAGAGCCCCTGTAGAGGCAGCCGTGTCGGCCGCAGACCCTTCAACACCGCAGGCGGCACGCCTGCCACTACAACTGCAGAACGCCATTCGCGAAATGCCGGGGCTCGCTGAGAAACTTGCCAACGCGCTGCTGGACGATCCGCCGCTCGCGCTGAAAGAAGGCGGCATTTTCCGTGACGGTCACGATCCGGACCTCGACGCGCTGCGCCAAGCCTCGCGCGAGGGAAAGAATTGGATCAGCCATTTACAGGAGCGCGAGATCGCGGTGACAGGCATCAAATCACTCAAGGTCCGTTACAATTCCGTCTTCGGTTACTTCATCGAAATTACAAAATCGAATCTCGGGAACGTGCCCGCGCATTACACGCGGAAGCAAACCACTGTGGGCGGCGAACGCTTTATCACGCCGGAGTTAAAGGAGATGGAAGCAAAAGTTCTTGGCGCGGACGACCGTGCCCAGAACCTCGAGTACCAACTGTTCCAGAAATTGCGCGACGAAACGTTGCGAGAGGTCGAGCCAATCCAACAGACCGCCGATGCGATTGCGGTGTTCGATGTCCTCTGCTCACTGGCGGAGACTGCGCGACTGT
The DNA here is from genome assembly GCA_036264275.1 of Candidatus Udaeobacter sp. GTDB lineage: Bacteria > Verrucomicrobiota > Verrucomicrobiia > Chthoniobacterales > UBA10450 > Udaeobacter. The sequence goes on from DATARG010000220.1 coordinate 2,055, forward strand.
TTCGCTATTGCCGTCCGGAACTCAGTGACTCGCTGCGGCTCATGATTAAGGATGGGCGCCATCCAGTGCTCGATCAAAATCTTGTCGACGAAAAATTTGTCCCTAACGATACAGAGCTCGATGGCGAGACCTTTCGCATGGCCATTGTCACTGGCCCAAATATGGCCGGTAAATCGACATACATTCGCCAGGTGGCGCTGATCGTATTGATGGCCCAGATTGGGAGCTTCGTTCCGGCGGAGAGCGCGGAAATCGGTTTGGTCGATCGAATTTTCACAAGGGTAGGCGCGAGCGACGATCTGGCTCGCGGCCAATCCACGTTCATGGTCGAGATGAACGAAACGGCCAATATCATTAACAACGCCACCAATCGCTCGTTAGTTATTCTTGACGAGATCGGCCGCGGCACGTCGACCTTCGACGGCCTATCCATCGCGTGGAGCGTGGCCGAGTTTCTTTACGACAAAATCAGAGCGCGCAGTCTATTTGCCACGCATTATCACGAGCTAATCAAACTCGCTGAGGACCGCAAAGGCGTGTGCAATCTGAATGTCGCCGTGCGCGAATGGAACGAGCAGATCATTTTTCTACGTAAGATCATTCCCGGTGGCGCCGACAAAAGTTACGGCATCCAGGTCGCCCGGCTTGCCGGTTTACCCAAAGAAGTTCTCGATCGCGCAAAAGAAATTCTCGCTCATTTGGAAAGTTCCAGCCGGACTGAAACAGAGCCAAAGCCGCGAAGAAGAAAATCCGCGAAGCGGATGCCGGAATCGCAAAAACCGCAGTTGGATTTGTTATAGTGCGAGAGCGCTCAGGGGCCGTTCTCAAACTTATCATCTCGCGCGGGCTCACACATGCAATTGGTTTTGTGATAAGCTGCTCGGAACAATGGCCGTTAAAACTGAGAAGGAACTGAGCGAGTCGCTGCGCGCGCTTTGGCTGAAGGCGGTGAGCGCAATCGAGCTGCGGAACTTCGGTTACGCGATTTCGCTCCTCCAGGAGATTTTGAAACTGGAGCCCGAGTTTCTTACCGGTCGCCAACTACTGCGACGTACTGAGGTCACGAAAAGCAAATCGGCTAAGAAAAGTTTTTTCAACATCTCGACCGCGCCAATCGGAGTAATGAAGGCGCAACGAGAACTCAAAAAAGACCCGAAGCGTGCAGTTGAATTGCTTGAGGAGGTTTTGGAAGCGGAACCCTACAATCGTCAGGCAAATTTGCTTTTGAAGGAAGCGGCGATGGCGGCGGGCTGGTCTGAGATTGCAATTTTCGCGCTGCGGACGTTGCTCGAAGATGACGCGCGCGACGCAAAGGTACTGAATGAACTGGCGCGTTTGTATCACGACCTTGGGGATCACGAAAACGAAGTGGAAATTTACAATCAACTCACCGCGATCAATCCGCTCGATGCTCAGGTGCTTCGGCTTGGCAAAGATGCCTCGGCGCGCGCTTCGATGAAGAGAGGTGGCTGGACGCACGCTGAGAGTTATCGGGATCTAATAAAGGATAAAAATGAAGCCATTTCACTCGAACAGCAGAGCCGAATCCGGCTCACTGGCTATGCGCTCGATCAACAAATCGAGGAAGTTTACGCACGTCATCAGGCGGAACCGGAAAACCGGGACGTTGCGCGCCGGCTTGGTGCGTTAAACGAACAAAAGGACGATTTCGACTCAGCCATTCGCTGGTATCAATATGCTGCCGACCTGGCTAAGGGAGCGGATACGGGATTACTTCGAAAGATCTCCGATCTAAAAATCAAATGCCTTGAACGCGAAATTGCTGCGCATGAGGAATTTCTCTCTGCATACACGGGGCGAGACCAGGTATATGCCGAAAAATCTGAGCGGCTGCGTGTCGCCAGAGTTAGTCGTGCAGAAATCCTCATCGCGGATGCAGAAGAGCGGGTGAAACGGAATCCGACCGATCTACAGCTTCGGTTTGAACTCGGTGAGAATCTTTTCGATGCCGGGCGTTTTCGTGAGGCTGTGCCGGAACTGCAACGTGCACGGCAAAATCCGCATGCGCGGTTAAAAGCGATGAACGTGCTGGGTTGCTGTTACGGCGAGCTCGGCATGCTCGATTTGGCAATGAAACAACTTGCGGAAGCCTCACGGGAAATGGTGTCCATGGACGAGATGAAGAAGGAGATCGTGTACAATCTCGGCTTGATTTACCAGCGAATGGGCGAGGCAGAAAAGGCCCTCGCCTGTATGAAGCAGATTTATGAAGTGGATTATGGCTACCGTGATGTCGCCCAGCGCGTCGAAAGCTCGTACGATCGGAATATCTCAGGGTCATAGTGCAGCAGGGTCGGCAAACAATATGGGGAAGTGTAATTCTTTCGCGTCCAACGCGACGGCCGCCTTCGATTTGTAGTTGAGGCTGGGGTGTCCCCGGCACATTTAATCAAATCAAGCCATGAAAACCAAAATCAGAGTTACTTCGCACGTGTATATTCTTGCTGTCATCATCGGGGCAATCAGCCTGGCTGGGGCCGTCAGAAGCGCCGACACCACTTCAACTGGTGGCGGTTCGTCAGTGAGCGAGAAAGATAAGACCTTCATGAAAAAGGCCGCTAAAGGCGGGATGATGGAAGTCGCGATGGGAAACGTAGCTGAACAGAAGGCTCAGAGTGACGATGTGAAATCGTTCGGCAAGCGAATGGTCACCGATCACGGAAAAGCCAACGACGAACTGAAGTCGATTGCTGCTAAAAAAGGAGTCCAACTTCCGACCAAAGAACACACCGCCAAATGGACTTCAGATAAGGCCTACATCGACATGATGGTCCAGGATCACGAGAAGGACCTGGCGGAATTCAAAGAGGAAGCGAACAGCGGAAGCGATCCCGACGTGAAGAAGTTTGCTGATGATACAGCAAAAGTCATTCAAGAGCATCTGGACCTTGCGAAAGAGACCCAAGGCAAGCTGAAATAAGAAGCGGTAACTGGCGACGCGTCATGCGCACGCACGCGTGCAGCGTTTTCATTCTGTAGCCAACCCTACATGGCGGGTCTTGAATGCGGCTGTTTGTGACGGCCCGCAGGGGCGTGGCTACCACAGATAAGCTGGAAAAAACAGAACGCGCGGAAATTTCCGTCCGCGCGCGTGAAAACCGCAGGGGCGGTCGACCTTAAGCTTCGACCGGCAGTTCAACGTCCACCGGGCGCTCTTTTTTCGCGAGCGCACGGCGCAGTTTGGAAAGCGCAATATTTTGCAATTGCCGAATGCGCTCCCGCGTAACACCAAATTTCTTACCTACTTCCTCGAGCGTCTTGGGCTTTCCGCCGTCCAGACCGAAACGCTGGAAAATGATCTTCTTCTCGCGATCGTCCAGAACGTCCAACAGCCCGCCGACCTCGTTACGGAGGTTTTTATCACGCAAAAGCTCAAACGGTGTCTGTGCATCCTCATCGCCGACGATTTCGCCGAACTCGGTCGAATCGTCATCACTGATCGGCGCATCCAGTGAAGCTGGTCGGATCGAGACGGTCTTGAGCTGCGAAACTTTCCCGCTCGCGATGCCGATCTCGTCTCCGAGCTCATCATCCGTCGGTTCGCGCCCGAGCTCCTCGCTCATCTGCAGCGAAACACGACGCATCTTGGAGATTTTGTCCACAAGGTGCACAGGCAACCGGATGGTTTTGCTCTGGTTCGCCAGCGCTCGCTTGATGGACTGTTTGATCCACCACGCGGCGTAAGTGCTTAGTTTTCCGCCTTTTGCCGGATCGAAGCGTTCCACTGCCTTCATGAGGCCGATGTTTCCTTCGGAAATCAAATCCAGCAGCGGCAGACCAAGATTCGCGTAGTCATGCGCGATCTTGACCACCAAACGCAAGTTGGACCGGATCATCAGCGCGCGCGCCTCTCGATCCCCCTTCTTAATTTTAGCGGCGAGCTCGATCTCCTGCTCTGGGGTCAACAGCGGAATTTGCCCGATCTCACGCAGGTAAATCTTTATTCCTGTATCGCTATCTTCAGCAGCCATATAACTCTTTTTCATCGTTCATTTGGGGGGATCGCGTCGACAACCTCCCGTATACACTATTCGCCGACGCTCTATCGATCACGCGTTGTAGCATCCCAAGAAGTATTTAACAAGGTTAAATATTCGAATTTGTGACATCAAGTGGTTGCCTGTCGTTCAATCTTTTTAATAGGGGTTTTACTGGCCGGTAAATACGAGGTCCTCCGACGCATCCTTTTGATATCTGACAATGCTTTACACCATCTGTTGCATCTAAATTTGAAAGGATATTTGGCGCTTTTCGGCGCAGTAATTTTCTGCAACGCTGCCCCTACATGCTGGCGAAAATTTATTCCGCCGCTGTTTACGGCGTTGACGCTTACGAAGTAGAAATTGAGGTAAACGGCGCTGGCGGCGATCCGGTTATTGTCATCGTGGGACTTCCAGACGCCGCTGTAAAAGAAAGCCGCGACCGGGTGACGACGGCGATTTCAAATAGCGGCTACTACTGGCCGCGCGGACGGACCACAATAAATCTCGCGCCGGCAGACATCAAAAAGGAAGGACCGAGCTTCGACTTACCGATTGCGCTTGGAATGATCGCAGTGACGGAAGGGATCGACAGTTCACCGTTCGAAAATTTTAGTTTTGTCGGCGAATTGGCGCTCGATGGTTCTGTTCGCCCCGTGAAAGGCGTACTGCCGGTCGCTCTCGAGGCACGCCGCCGCGGCAAACGCGCGTTGTTCGTGCCCGAAGCAAATGCGTTTGAAGCCGCACTGGTCGACAAAATCGACATATATGGCGTGCAGAATTTGCGGCAGACGTTCGGGTTCCTGCGGGGGGACATTGCGCTTCTGCCCACACGCGCTGATCTAAGCAACTTCTTCACTGCGCACCAAAGTCACGATGTCGATTTCAGCGATGTGAAAGGTCAGGGTCATGTCAAGCGTGCGATCGAGGTGGCTGTCGCCGGTGGTCACAACGTCCTGATGGTCGGCCCGCCTGGCTCGGGTAAATCAATGCTGGCCAAACGCATACCAACAATCATCCCACCGCTCACGCTCGATGAAGCGATTGAGACGACTAAGATCCATAGCATTGCTGGCCTGCTCGACAGCGAACAATCTTTTGTGTCGACGCGACCTTTCCGCCCGCCGCACCACACGATCAGCGACATTGGTCTACTCGGGGGCGGCGCATTTCCAAAGCCGGGCGAAGTAAGTCTCGCGCATAATGGCGTCCTTTTTCTGGATGAACTGCCGGAGTTCAAACGATCCGCATTGGAAGTAATGCGTCAGCCGCTCGAGGACGGGAAAGTGACCGTGTCGCGGGCGGCGGGAAGCGTCACGTTTCCCTCCGAGTTCATGCTTGTCGCCGCAATGAATCCTTGTCCGTGTGGTTACTTCGGCGATCTAAAGCGCGAGTGCCGCTGCGGTCCACTTCAGGTGCAACGTTACCGTCAACGCATCTCCGGTCCGCTGCTCGATCGCATCGATCTGCACATTGAAGTGCCTGCCGTCGAATACCGCGACGTGGCAAGCGAACGCGCTGAGGAAACGTCTGCCACCATTCGCGAACGCATTGTGCGGGCTCGGGACCGCCAGCACGAACGTTTTCGAAATGATTCGAAAATAAATTGCAATGCCCGCATGGCGACGCGCCAGCTGAAGCAACACTGCAAGCTGAGCCAGGACTCACAGGAATTGATTCGCGTGGCCATGAGCGAATTAAACCTTAGCGCTCGCGCCTATGATCGAATCCTGAAGGTCTCGCGTACCATCGCCGATCTCGACGGAAAAGCGGAGATCGCGCCCGAGCACGTCAGCGAAGCCATTCAATATCGTACGTTCGATCGCACTCTCTGGGTCTAACGAACGCAATCATTTCACGAAGCTTTGGAGTGCGCACACATCCTCATGTCGCTTTCGAAAGCGGGTAGCTGCTGATAGGATTTGCCCGTGCGACTTGGTGCCGTTCACCGACTTAGTCCAATCTTTACTGCGTCGTTGATGTGGCTCAACGGTTGCGGCAGTGCGGACAAAATTGTGCTCCAGGAATTTTCCGAAAAGGTTTACACCCTTGAGCCGAACGCGAACATAAGCATTTACAACCAGAATGGCGCGATCCTGGTTTATGGCTCAAGCCTTAACGAGATGCGGGTGCAATCGTTGAAAAAAGCGTACAGCCACGAGCGATTGAACCAGATTGCGATTGATGTCTCCACACAACCCGGGGCTGTTTCAGTCGTCGCAAAAATCCCTCCCCGGCCAAAGTGGAGCTTCCGGGACTTTTCAGGCACAGTCGATTGCACGATTGTTGTCCCGGCAACCACGAGCATCTCCGCACTAGATTTGAATGCGGGCGAAGTTCTCCTGGACAATATGCATGGGCGAGAAGTACATGCACGGTTGGGCGACGGCCGGATTTCTGCCCGGAACTGCTTCACAAACCTGGATGTTACGATGAAACGCGGCACGCTGACGCTCGCGTTCGATTGGTGGGAAAAGGACAAATTCTCGGCGCAGGTAAATGTCGGGCAGGGGAACGCATGGGTGTTTTTGCCAACCGAAGCAGGCTTTCACCTTCTGGCCCGCGCTGCGCATGGAAAAATCGCCAATGATTTCAATAATCTCCCGCTGGCCGCGAATTCCTTCCCACGGGAAATGAAAATCGATCAGGTGATCAACGGTGGAGGCTCGGCAACAATCAACATCCGAGTCGAAAACGGAGACATCAAAATCGGCGAGACCAATCCGTGATCGGAGAATTTTTTCGCTCAACAAATTTGAAATTCGAAATCTGAAATCCGAAATATAGCGCCATGCCTTCCTTCGACATCGTTTCAGAAGTGGACAACCAGGAGATTGACAACGCGCTCAATCAGGCGCGCAAGGAGCTTGCTACCCGGTTCGATTTAAAAGACGCGAAAACCGAGATCATTCCGGAACAGGACAAGATCACGTTGATCGCCGATGATGGCGCGCACTTGAAATCGCTGCGGGAGATTGTTATCGGCAAGCTCTCCAGGCGCGGCGTGGATCTGCGAAATGTGGAACAGGAAGAACCGGCCATCTCATCCGTCGGCCACGCCCGGCAGGAATTGAAGATCAAGCAAGGCCTCGAAGGCAACAAAGCCAAGGAAATCATTCAGGCGATCAAATCCCAGGGGTTCAAGGTCCAAAGCCAATTGCAGGACCGGCAAATTCGCGTCACAGGAAAAAAGAAAGACGAGTTGCAAACCGTCATCCAGTTCATCCGTAGCCGTGACTTTGGTGTTGCTACAAACTTCAAAAATTTCAGGGACTAAACACCGTTGGATTTCGCGTGGCGTCCGGTGGGGCTATTGAGACTTTAGTTTTGTCTTCTGCTCTCGAACGTATTCAAGCTCTGCTTGCGCTTTGTTATCGTTTGGGTTCGCTGCGACGCACTGCCGATACTTCTTCTCAGCCTCGTCGAATTTCCCAAGCTCGACGAGAACATAACCTTCGCCACGCCTTGCGGGGGCAAGTTCGTCGGCTCTGCTCACATCAGGCGCGAGGTTCGCGTTCTCTTCGGCTTGTTTGAACGCGTCCATGGCTTGAGTCCAATTCCTTTCGAGCGTGTATATTTCGCCAAGTTCGCTGAGATATTGTGAGTTCAAGGGCGAAAGCTTCA
>DATARG010000187.1:0-4453 GCA_036264275.1 Candidatus Udaeobacter sp.
CGTGATAATTCCCGCAGTCACCCACGTACCCGGAGAAAGATACGTACACGATCCCATTCACCAGAGCGAGGCCACCCCGTTCCTCTTGGTAGTGGGAAGCAAAGTTGATGCCGTTGTAACTCGCGGTGGCATCCAAGTCCACTGGCCAACCCGGCGTTGTAACGCCGGTGTCCACATTCAATGAGTAAACAAAATGCTTCTCGGGGCTGCCGTTGATCACAGCGTCGAAGAAAAGCCGCCGGGAAGTTAGATCAACGACCGGCGTACCAGTAATACCAGTGGGATTAAAACCTCCGCACGGGGTGGTTGGGACAGGCGGACCAAGATCAGTGCGTGACCAGATAGGGAGGCCTGTTGTGGCATCGAGCGCATACACATTGTTCTGCTCCGTCACCGCAATGATCATCGGTCCATTCGGCCCCCCCTCGATATAAAGAGGTTGAGCGTAAACGGCGCCCGAAATCGTGCCGTTAAAGTTGAGATCTCGCGTCAGATTGGCCGCGGCCGAAGCCGTAAATGCCGAATCAATGTAAACGCCGCCACGAGAAGCATTGTTGTGTTCCTGGGTGACGTTAACCTGGCCATATGCTTCGAACCCACTTAGCACGGCGATCCAGAACACCGTAATTACAGATAGCATTCGCAATTTCAGAGACATAACGTTCATAATAGCGGTTTCAGCCAGCTTCCATCCTTCGGTAAATATCCCCTAAGAAGTCAATCTCTTTCGTCGAAAGATGTCTTCAGGACGAACGATTGTCCGAAGTGGTCCTAGGCGCTGGTCCGTCATAGCCGTGATTCACGGGATCGATACGGCGCATTGGCCTCTCGCGAGTTTGTTCTTCAATGACGTGCGCGATAAGTCCCGGCGTGCGTGCGATCATGAATATGCCGTTAAACGCGGAAAGATTCATTCCCAGGTCGGCGAGAATCGCGCCGATCGCGCCGTCTACGTTGATCGGGAGCGATTTCTTCGCGTCGGCAAAGGCTTTCTCAACTGCGCGCGCCGCCTGCATGTGCAGGCCGTCCACACCAGCTTCGTGCGCGAGCTCGAACAGACGCGCAGTGCGCGGATCTTTGTTATGCACACGATGACCAAATCCAGACATGCGTTCACCTGTTTCGCTCATCTTCCCAAGCGTACGCGTCGCTGCCTCGTCCAGGGAGATGGATTCGCCCGCCGCGCGATCGGCGATTGCTTTGAGTTGCCGGGCGCAATCTTCAATTGCGCCACCGTGATGCCGATTGATCGACATAATACCGGCTGCGACCGATGCGCTTAATGTCGCGCCGGTAGATGCAACAGTGCGCGCACTTAATGCACTTGGAGGCGTCGCGCCGTGATCAATCGATGACACTAAAATTGCGTCCATCAACCGCGCGACGGGTGGCGATGGCAATTCCCCGGTTAAGATTAAATAAACCGCGGCGCCAAACGAGACACGTCCCATTAATTCCGCGATGTCGTAGCCACGCACCGCTACTTTGTTGGGCTGGATTCGCGTAATGCCGCTGTGCCACACGGCCTTTTTGTCGGCTTCGCTCATGAGACTTTGTCCTTTGATCTGCTGCAGAATCGTCACGACTGCGCTCGGCAGTTCGCCAAATGCATCAACCACCGTAGCGCCCGCTTCGCGCAACGCTTTTACTTTGCCAGCATGCGTGCCGCGACCGCCTTCGATGATCGCGCCCGCGTGGCTGAAGCGAGTGCCTTCGCGCGCAGCTTTGCCACCGATGTAGGCAATCACCGGCTTGGTGATTTTTCGACCCACAATCAGCTGCGCTAATTCCTCCTCCTGCGACGAACCGATCTCGCCGAAAATCACAATCGCTTCGGTCAACGGATCGGCTTCAAACATCACGGCCGCATCGGGCAGACGAATTCCAATTACCGCGTCGCCGCCAATGTGCACAATGGTTGAAATCCGCACGCCGGCTTGGCCGAGATAATAACCGGTGCTCGAGGCCATTCCGCCTGAGCGACTGATCACGCCGACGCCTTTCGGAACTCCAGGCTTAAACCATTGGCGCGCGCTTTCCGCGCGACCGCCGATCATACCCACGACCGCCTTGCCCGGGCTCAGCGCCCCAAGCGTGTTCGGTCCGAGAAATGTTGCATCGTTGGCTTTCGCCGCCGCGGCGATCTCCATCGCATCCCACACCGGCACACGATCGGGCACAAGTACCGCGAGTTTGATCCCCGCTTCAATTGCTGAGATCGCGGCCTCCTTTACACCGACCGCCGGCACAAAAATGACGGAGACATCGATGTTGCCTAACGAATTCACCGCCTCCTTCGGCGTATTAAATACCGGCACGCCGAGCACGTTTTGTCCGCCTTTGCCTGGCGTGACTCCTCCGACCACATTCGTGCCGTACTCGCGCATCAATCGCGTGCGCGCTCGCCCTTCGCGTCCGGTTATTCCCTGCACCAGGACCCGTTTTTTCTCGTCAATCAAAATCGCCATTTATTGACCGCCTCCGATCAGTTCATTTAATCCCGGAACGTTAAGCTCAAGGTAGAAGCCTTCGATGCCAGTGAGGCGGCATTCGACATCGCAGGCGACCAGCTCGGAATCTTTGGTCGCAAACTCTTCATTGGGCATCGCCGCGGTCGGCGCCCCGTCGCGATCGATAATTAATCCGCCTGAGTGCGTTTCAACTGCCGCGCGGATCTCCGGCCAACGCGCGGTGTCGATCCAGACACAGCCATTTTTTACTGCGAGCTTTGTGGCGGCTGGATCTTTAACAAATTTTGGCGCGCGCGGCGTGCGCGGTTTCCATTTTTTGCCGCCGGCGCCGGCAACCAGTTCGGCGAAACGCGTTGCGATGAACGCGGGCGTGTCCGTTTTGCGGTACCCTTCGACCGGTGCCCGCAAAAGCTTCGACATGCGATGCAAAATATCCACCGCTCGATCTTCGGTATTACCGCCGAGACGAATCACGGCGGGGACGTCGAGATCGAGTTCCCAAAACGCCTTCGCCAGACCGTACGCTGACCAGTATTGTTCCTGGCTCGCAACTCCAGAGCCGGACCCGAAATAGCCCACCAAATCCGGCTGTGCGAGAATGATTCGCGCTGCGCGGTACACTTTTGATGCTGATGGATTGCCGCTGGTATCCGTGAAGTTTGCAATTGTGAATCCGGCATTCACGATGGCGTCCATCGACATCATCGAGCCGCCTCCGCCTGCGCCGTGAAATCCGACCACTCCCTTGGATCCCTTCGGCGCCGCCGTCGCCAACTGTGCGAAATAGAATGTTCCGCGATGATCGCTTTGTTCGACGGCATAGGCGACGCGTTCGAGAGCTGTCGGCGGATGATCGAACTCGCGTGCAATCTCGATCCCCAAGTCTGGGTGCCGGACGACTGAATAATCATCAATCGTGATACGGCAATCGGCTGCGACGAACTCGCCATTCCTGGTGAGCACCAGCGGATTGATCTCGAGCGAACGCGCTTCTACGCTGCGCGCGGCGGCGAACAATTTTCGGATCGAGTCATTCAGTTGCTTTGCATCTCTCCCTGAGAGCCCGCACGACGCCACTGCTTCATCGACCGCTGCATCCAATGGTCCACGATTCACATCGCACGGAATTCTTCGCGTGGCTGCGGCGCGTTCTTCGATCCCTGTTCCGCCGCCCGCGGCGAAAATGATTATGGGCGTGCGCGCAGCGTCATCGATTGCGAACGAAAGAAAAAACTCGCGATCAATATCGATTTTTTCTTCCACCAGCACAGCTTCGACGGGAAACTGGCCGACCTTCATCGCCAACATTCGTTCAGCATGCGTGCGCACATCTTTCGGTTTTTTGGCGAATGCGACTCCGCCGATCCCGGCGCGTCCTGTAGTCCAGGCTTGAATCTTAACGACGACTTCGCTGCCCAGTTCCTCGGCTGCCGCAACAGCTTCGTCGGCAGTTGCAGCGGCCCGGCCACGCGGGATCTTGAATCCGTTCGCGGCCAGAATGGCTTTCCCTTGATATTCGTGAAGTCGCGCCATGATGAGATGTGTCGCGCGATTTTAGCGAGATTTCTAAAGCGCGCACGCGCGTGCGTTACTTATCCGCCAACAGCCTGGTAATGGCCGAGGCCACGTTGCCACATGAAGCGCGCCGACATCCACGTGAGCAGCAGCCAGCCAGTCTGAATGGTAAGCGCTTGCACAAGATCGGGCCCCTTTAATCGGCCGAGAAAGATCGCCACCGGACAAAACAGCTCGTAATAAAACGGCAGCCATTTCATCACCGCTTGAACGCCCGCGGGCATGATATCGATAGGAAACATCTGACCGCCTAGGAAATATTCGAACGAATAAACGATGAACACGATGGTGGAAATTTCCAAAATCCAGAACGCAAACATGGCCAGGCTGTAGGTGATGAAGAATTGAATGAACGCGGCCATCACCGTCGAGATTACGGTTAACGCGTACACCAGCGGATCTGGCGG
>DATARG010000078.1:0-5597 GCA_036264275.1 Candidatus Udaeobacter sp.
AGGAATTCGGCACAAATCTGTACCACGAAGCAGGTGTGATGTTCGTTAGGCGCCGGAAAATGGAGCCCGGCGATTTTGAATACGAAAGTTTGAAACTCCTCGAAAAGCGTGGTCTCAAAACGGCTCGTATGAACACGCCGCAATTGTGGAAGCGGTTTCCGGCATGGAATTCGAAACTTTATCGAGATGGCGTTCTCGAGATCGAAGCGGGTTATGCAGAGAGCGGTCGCGCCGTCGGAATGTTGATTGAGCGCGCGAAATCGCTAGGAATTGAACTGCATGAGGGAACCAGATTCTTGCGGTTGGATGAAAGCGATGGCTGCGTGAAAGGAATCATGCTTGCAGAGTCTGTAGGGGACGCTGTTAGCGTCCCACGGGAAGCCAACGGCTTCCCCTACAGTTACAGGATCCCCGCGGATTTCGTCGCGATGGCAGTTGGCGCATGGACTCCATACGTGCTGCCGTTCACCAGGAACTTCTTCCGCGCAACCGGTCAGCCAGTATTTCACTTGCAGCCTTCAAAGCCCGAATTGTTTGTGCCCGAGCGCTTTCCGGTTTTCGGCGCAGATATTACAACAACCGGCTACTACGGATTTCCAATCAATCGCCATGGCGTGGTGAAGATTGCAAATCACGGTTCCGGACGCGAGATGTCGCCGGATTCCTCCGATCGCGTGGTGACTGCCGATGACGAAAAAAACCTGCGCGAATTTTTGGCCTCGACCTTCCCCTCGCTCGCCGACGCGCCGATTGTCTACAGTCGTGTGTGCATGTACTGCGACACGCACGATGGACATTTCTGGATCGCGCGCGATCCGCAGCGCGAAGGATTAGTCGTCGCTGCGGGCGACAGCGGACATGGATTCAAATTTGCCCCGGTGCTAGGCGAGATCATCGCCGACGCAGTGGAAGGAACAGATAATCCGCTGTTGGACAAATTCCGATGGCGACCGGAAGTGCGCGCAGGCACGGCCATAGATGCTGCGCGATCAAAAACAAAACTGTAGCGGCGGTCTCGGACCGCCGAAGATGCACGTGGATAGTAGTCGAAAGTTCGACGCTCAGAGAGCGCCGCTACAACCTGCTATTTTGGCGGGCTGGCTACCTTCGCCGAGGCTACGGCGCCCGAGGAGACCGCCGCTGGTTGCTGTTCTTTTTTCAGATGCCGCTTCAGCAGGGTGATCTGCTTGATCCGCGCAGAATCGGACGGGCTCCACGTGGCAACTTCCGGGTCGTCCTTGAAAGCGTTGTGAACGAGACGCCGCTCGTAGGAGTTCATCGGCTCAAGTTGCAGCGAACGGCCGGTGATACGCACGCGCTCGGCCAACTCGCGCACTCGTTGCACGATCCGATCTTCGCGCATGGAACGATAATGTTCGCAATCGACGATGACTTTTTCAGCGTCCTTGTCCCTGGTTTGCAGCAAACGATTGAGCAAAAATTGAATCGCCTCGAGCGTCTCACCGTCGCGTCCAATGAGCCGCCGGCTTTCTTCGGTATAAATCTGCAACGTCCGGTTGCCACCTTCGTTTGTGGTCTCCTGAATTTCCACCACGAAGCCGAGATACCCGAGCATTGTGTCCAGCAGATCTTTCGGCGTCATCATCGTTTTCGTTTTCCAGCAGGAGCAACTTTTTCCAGCGTCGGCATGGGTTGCCGCTTGTTCTGATAAAATTGCAGGATGCTGAAAAGATTTTGCGCGGTGTAATATAATGCCAGAGCCGCCGCAAAATTGTAGCAGAAAAATAGAAAGATCAGAGGCGTAAACATCATTATGCGGCGTTGAGTGGGATCGCCTGTCTTGGGCGTCATCGCCATGAGCCATACCTGTGTAGCCGCCATGAGCAGCGGGATGATGTTTATTGGCCAACCGAGCACAGGTAGATGCGCCACGGTGTCGGGCTGGGACAGATCGTGTACCCAAAGAAACCTTGCGTTTCGTAATTCCACAGCTTGCGCGAGCATCTGGTAAAGCCCGAAGAAAATCGGGATTTGAATAGCCATCGGCAAACACCCGCCTACCGGATTAATCCCGTACTGCTTGTATAACTTCATCACCTCCTGGTTCATGCGCGTGGGATCGTCTTTGTATTTCTCGCGCAGCTCCTGCATCTTCGGCCCAAGCAACGCCGTCTTGCGCATCGTTTGATTCGCTTTGCTCTGGAGTGGCCAGAGCACGAGACGTACGACAAGGGTCAGCACAAGGATGGCGACTCCGTAATCCTTCACAACGCCATGAATGGTGTTGAGAAAATTGAGCAAAAATTGGCTGACAATTTTAAAGACGCCGAAATTCATGATCTCTGCTTCGTTCTGCTCGAGCTGAGCCAGCCGGTGATAGATTTTCGGTCCCGCCCAGATCTGGAAGCGGGTGGTGTAAGTTTGGCCTGGTTGCAATTGAAACCCCGGCATGCGCATCGCACCTTCGACGCCGACCATGTTTTGCGAGCCTGAGACGTCGAACGAACGCCCCCAAATGCCGTTCGCCTTCGCGTTCAGCGGCACGATGATGGTTGCGAAAAACTGGTCCGTCACAGCTGTCCATTCTGCTCCGGCAAAATTCTCCTGGAAAACCGGCTGCGCGGCATGCGCGCCGACACCGAGAAAACCGCCGCTACCCTGAAACGAACTTACGTTCCTGTCTCGCGCCTTACCGCTGATACACCAAACCAGTCGCGTGTAGTACGGATAGTCTCGTGGATGAATCGGCGCAGCCGAACCGAGTGCGACGAAGTAGTCAGCGTTTGTGTGCGCCTCTGCACCGGTGTTCTGAACGTCCAGGTTCAGCTCGAGAAGAAAATTGTCTTTCTTCTGGTTCGATTGGAGCAATGAAAATTTCTTTCGAATTGTGATTCCGTCAGGCGTGGCGCGCTCGCAGCGAATGCTGCTATCGGACTCACGCGACAACGTACATTCGGAAAGAGCGGGTTTTGCCGGGTCATCAATTAACGCGCCGATGGGCGTGTGCTTTGAAGAATTCAAGGTGACGCGCTTGGCTTCTTCGGCGATGTGATTGAACATAACCGCCTCGGCGATGCCGCCGCCGCGATTGGTAAAACGCAACTCGACGTCTGAATTGCGCAACGTCTCGACCTTTTCCTCAAAGGTCGGAGCTGACTCAGAGTTTTGTGGCGTTGGTTCCGGTGTGCCGAGCGGAGAGGGCGAAGGCGCAAGGATCGCCGGCGTCGCCGTGGACAAAGTTTGCCCAGGCGCCCCAGTCACGGCAGCCGGTCTGGGCGCCATCTGTTTTGCCAGATACATTTCCCACACGACAAGCCCGACGACGCAAAGAGCGACTACAATCCACGCAGTTCGATCCATAAATTCGGTTTTGCACGATCAGACACAGCGACGGATCTCATTGTGAGATCCGCCCGCCCAGCGCGGCGGCACCGGGTCGTATCCACATCCACCCCATGGTTGGCAGCGAGCCAGGCGCTTCAATCCTAGCCAGCTTCCGTGCCGAATGCCATGCGCCTCCACCGCTTCCAGAAAATATTTCGAACAGGTGGGCGTAAATCGGCAGCCACAGTCAGGCCCGCAAAGCAGACGAAGCAGCGGCGATAGCGTGCACTGATAGAGGCGTATGACAAAACGAACCAGTCCGAGCATCAGAGCAGAATAGAAGCGCGCCTAGCGAGGCGCAACCATTCATCTTGCAACGTGCTGTAGCTCGCAGTTGCGGCTTCGTGTCTGGCAATAATGATGAACCAAACCCCTTGCCGCAGCTCATGCTGGTGCCGGCGAACAATTTCTCGCAAACGGCGTCGAACGCGATTGCGAACGACTGCACCTCCGAGGCGTCCCGAAGTAATGAATCCCGCACGCCAAGAATTTTCTACAGGCATCACACTTAAAATCAGGAGTTTGCCGCGTTGCGGGATGCCCTCGCGTTTCAAACGCTCATATTCTGAGCGATGCGTTAGACGACGCGCTTTGGGGAAGGATAATGAACCTGCCATCGACATCTGGAATGCAAATTTCCTAGTCCTGATCTCCCAACCTCAGAAGCAATTTCGCAACTGCGACGAGTCCTCGCGACATCGGTACAAAAGAAGTCTTCCACCGAAGGTCAGCGGAAGACTTCCAAAAGAACGAACCGGCAACTTATTGCGCGGGTGACTCAGCAGGTGTTTCCGTTGCGTCGGCCGGCGATTCAGTTGTTGCAGCGGGCGATTCCGCTGCAGCGGGACTCGTCTCCGTCGCAGGCGCGGTGGTGGGAGCCGGAGTTGTCGCTGGAGCGACAGTTTCGGTTTTTTGTTCGCACGCCGCGAGAAGCGCGGCCCCGGCCAGAATGCAGATGTATTTCTTCATAATTGGAGACGCATATTGGTTTAATAGATCAATCGCAGCAAGCGCAGTTTTTGGACCGGCGAAGAATGTAGATTGAAACGCAAATAACTCGCCGCGAGGCCTAAAACGGTGGTTCCCATTTTAAGTTGTGTGCCTCAGCTACGGCCTTACAAGTAAGCCGGCCATCGCGTGTGTTAATCCCACCAAGCAGCGCCGGCTGCCTCTTGCATGCGCCCTCAAGCCCAAGATCGGCCAACAACTGCACGTAACGAAAGGTGACATTTGTAAGTGCCTGCGTCGCGGTGCGCGAGTACGCTGCGGGCATGTTTGCCACGCAATAATGCGTAACACCTTCTTCGACGTAAACCGGATCAAGATGCGTCGTTGGTCGCGAGGTTTCGGCGCAACCGCCCTGGTCAATCGAAATGTCCACGAACACGCTGCCGCTTTTCATTTTTCCCAACATTCCCCGTGTGATGAGCTTCGGTGCTTTGGCTCCGGGTAAAAGCACAGCACCGATGAGCAAATCGCAATCGGGCATCAAATCGTCCAGATTTGCTTCGTTCGAATACAGCGTGTGCAGGTTTTCTATTGCGATATCGAGAAAACGTAGCCGCTCAACATCAATGTCGAGAATTGTGACATCGGCACCGAGGCCTTTGGCCATGCGCAACGCGTTCACCCCTGAAGTTCCGCCGCCGACGATGACCGCCCGGCCGGGTAAAACTCCCGGAACGCCGCCCAGCAAAACTCCGCTGCCGCCGTTGTATTTGGCAAGAAAATTGGCACCCATCACCACTGACATGCGACCGGCGATTTCGCTCATTGGTTCCAGCAACGGCAAACGATGGTCGACCTGGATCGTCTCGTACGCCACGCCAGTGACGCCTGATTTCAGTAAAGCCTCAGTAAGCGGTTTGCTTGCCGCCAGGTGCAAATACGTGAAAAGAATTTGGCCGCGACGCAATAACGGGAACTCTGCTTTGAGAGGTTCCTTGACTTTGACAATCATGTCAGCACGCCCGAAAACGTCTGTTGCCTCCTCCACAATTTCCGCACCCGCTTTGACATAGTCCTGATCGGAGTAGCCGGAACCGAGCCCAGCGCCCCTTTCCACCAGGACGGAGTGACCATGTTTGGTAAGTTCGTTCGTGCCGGACGGCAGCAACGCGACTCGCTGCTCTTGCTCCTTAATCTCTTTTGGGACACCGATGATCATGGTGCGAAGTGAGACTGATTAGTGAAAAATGAGACTTGGAATCAAGCTAAATCACTTCGGAGGTCTCACTTCTTAAATTAGTTGA
>DATARG010000178.1:0-13697 GCA_036264275.1 Candidatus Udaeobacter sp.
GAATGATGTGGGAGGCGTGTGCTGAACAAATGCAGGCGCTGGGCGGCAGATTGGAGATGGGCTGCAGAGTGACGCGTTGTTCCTACGACGACTTGTCTGGCCAGTGGAATGTCGAATACCAAAATGGCAAGGAACGTCTGCAAATAATCGAAGCCGAACATGTCATTTCATCGGCGCCGATGCGCGAGCTGGTGTGCGGTTTGTCGCCGGAGGTGAGCGAACGAACCAAGCGCGCGGCTGAGAGCCTCAAGTATCGCGATTTCCTCACCGTGATGCTGATCTTGAAAGATCGGCACATGTTCGATGATAACTGGATCTACATTCACGACCCCAGCGTGAAAGTCGGCCGCGTTCAAAATTTCCGTTCCTGGTCGCCCGAAATGGTACCGGAGGTGGATAAGGTTTGTTACGGTCTGGAGTATTTCTGTTTCGAACACGACGGACTATGGGACTCTGGCGACGAGGACTTAATCGAGCTGGCAAAGCGCGAGCTGATTCAGATCGGGTTAGCGAAGGAAGGCGATTTCGTCGAAGGCTGCGTCGTTCGGCAGAAAAAAGCCTACCCAGTCTACGATGACGATTACGCGCGGCATGTCTCTGCCATCCGTCAGGAACTGGACACGCGGTACCCGAACCTGCATCTGGTTGGCCGTAACGGCATGCACAAATACAACAACCAGGATCATGCCATGATGACAGCGATGTTGTGCGTGGAAAACATTCTCGCGGACACGAAGCTTTACGATCTGTGGCAGGTGAACAGCGATGCCGAATATCACGAAGCCGGTCCCGCTTCAGCCCAGGAGTCGAAGGGCAGCGCGATTCGCCTCGTTCCCACCCGCGTCGTTACAGCGCCCGAGCTCGCACCAGAAGGGTAAGATTCGCTGCCCGCTTCGCTCGAGAGGAGGGCGACCGCACAGAAAATTGAATAGTCTGGTTTCAGTGGTCTAAACCGACTGGAATTTGCTTCAGCTGTGATCCACTCGAGTGACCGCGACTCCGAAAACGGTTGAGATTTCTTCAACCGTTTCGATTAGCAGCGATTCGCAAAACCGGTGAAAATCTCGCGCTACGTCCTCGATTGTCCGTGTCGCAGCACGAAAAATAGCGCCCGGGCTTTTCGGATCATTCGGTAACGAGTGGGACCCTCGAGATGATGTGTGCACGATGCAACTTCGATGTTTGCTGACGTTGTGATATGTGATGATTTCACCGATTAATTCAGAGTGTGCGTTCCAACATGCGACCACTCGCGGAAAATACTTCGCGTAGCCGGGACGCGGATTGGTTTTATCCTGCGCGTTTTTCGACGCGATGTTATTTGGACAGATCTGCCTCAGCCCTTTCGTCGTTGTGATGTCACAGAAGTCCGACGGGGACTTCAAATAACCGATCGCGTTGAGTGCAAAGGCGAAGCACTCAAGGGCGGAATCCATTCCGAAAAATATCTCGGCGGTTCGCTGATCCGTGTCGATCGACCACTGCTCTGGCGACAATTCGGCTACCGGAACATCAAAAGGCTTATCCAAGAGCTCCAGACTTGTGGTCAACGTTGAAATGCGAGCAGCAAACCCGCGGAGTCCGTCTTCGAAGACAATTCGCCAATTACCGTCGTTGCCCAAGGCTGCTTCGATTTGTCGCGTCATGTCGCGCAGACAGTTGTACGCACTCGTGCATGTCTTGAAGTGGATCTCGTTCACAGGATGTGCCAAGTCTCTGTGCTCTCCGTCTTGTCGAGCGAAGCGGGTGGTAAATCCTACTCCTCAAAATTCTTCCACTGGCGGGCAGGAGCAGAACAGATTTCTGTCGCCGTAGACGTTATCAATGCGGCCAACTGTAGGCCAGAATTTGTGGTCGCGCGTCCACGGCGCGGGGAAAGCTGCCTGTGCTCGCGAGTACGGGCGGTCCCATTTGTCCGACGCAATCTGTCGTGCGGTGTGCGGCGCGTTTTTGAGCAAATTGCTTTGTCGATCTTGTTTCCCGTCGGCGATTGCTTGCATCTCGGCGTGAATGGAAATCATCGCATCGCAGAAACGATCTAGTTCGTGTTTCGGTTCGCTCTCCGTCGGTTCGATCATCATCGTCCCGCCCACCGGCCATGAAACGGTCGGGGCGTGGAACCCGTAGTCCATCAAACGCTTTGCCACATCTTCGACTTCAACGCCTGCGCTTCTCCACTGACGCAGGTCCACGATACATTCGTGAGCGACGAGACCCTGCTTGCCCTTGAAAAGAACGGGAAAGTACGGGTCGAGCCGTTTAGCGGTGTAATTAGCATTGAGAATCGCCGTTTCGCTTGCGCGTTTCAAACCGTCGGCGCCCATCATGCGAATGTACATCCACGTGATCGTCAGAATGCTGGCGCTGCCCCACGGAGCGGCTGTAACGTTGCCACTGTTACCTCCGCCGTGCCGGTAATCAGCATCGACGGTCCCGCTGGTTGGTCGCTCTCCATGATCTCCTCCGCCAAATAAAAGTCGCCCAGTCTCGGGATCGACGATGTATTCGCGAGGGAGATGTGGTACGAGATGTTTCGCTACGCCTATCGGTCCCACGCCGGGGCCGCCGCCACCGTGCGGGATGCAAAACGTTTTGTGCAAGTTCAAATGGCAAACATCCGCGCCGTAATCACCGGGCCGACAAAGACCGACCTGCGCATTCAAGTTCGCGCCGTCCATATAAACCTGGCCGCCGTGGGCGTGAACGATGTCGCAAATTTCGCGAATCGTCGGCTCGAACACGCCGTGAGTTGATGGGTAGGTCACCATGAGTGCGGCGAGATCGCGCGCGTGTTGGTCGGCTTTCGCTCGCAAGTCGGCAAGATCGATATCTCCATCTTTTAAGCAGGCAACGGAAACAACTTTGAACCCGGCCATAACCGCGCTGGCCGGATTCGTGCCGTGCGCTGATGTCGGAATGAGACAGATGTTGCGATGAGCTTCGCTACGCGATGCGTGATATTCCCGAATCGCCAGCAGACCTGCGAATTCGCCCTGCGATCCAGCATTTGGTTGCAATGAAACGGCGGCGAAACCGGTGATTTCTGCGAGCCACTCCTCGAGTTGTCGGAAAATTTCCATGTAGCCGGCAGCCTGTTCGGTCGGCACGAACGGATGCAATTTCGAAATCTCGGGCCATGAGATCGGGAACATTTCCGCGGTGGCATTGAGCTTCATTGTGCATGAGCCGAGTGGAATCATGGACGTTGTGAGCGATAGATCGCGCGACTCCAGCTTCTTCAAATACCGAAGCATCTCTGTTTCAGTGTCGTGCGTGTTGAAGATCGGGTGCGTGAGATACTCCGACGTGCGGATCGCGAATTGTGGAACGCGGATTGGCGGTTCGCCAACATTGTCGTCGCCGAAATCGCGAACGTTTGTACCACGGAAAATGGACATCAGCAGTTCAATGTCCTGCGGCGTTGTCGTTTCATCGAAAGAAATGCCTACCGCGCGTGGCCCAAGTTCGCGCAGGTTGTAACCCGTTTTGGCGGCGTGCTCCAAAGTGACTTTGCTCGATTCTACTTCGACCCGAACCGTGTCGAAGAAATTCTCATGCGTCACTCCGCAGCCCAGTGCGCGCAGACCATCCACAAGCCGACTGGTGAACCGATGAACACGCTCCGCGATTGCGCGCAATCCCTTGGGACCGTGATAAACCGCATACATTGACGCAATGACGGCAAGTAGAACCTCTGCTGTACAAATGTTGCTGGTTGCTTTGTCGCGACGGATGTGTTGCTCGCGCGTTTGCAACGCAAGGCGATACGCTGGCCGACCCTCAGCGTCGTGCGAAACGCCCACCAACCGGCCCGGCATGTGACGTTTGAATTCGTCGCGGGTGGCGAAGTATGCCGCGTGCGGGCCGCCAAATCCCAGCGGCACGCCAAAACGCTGCGTATTGCCGACGGCAACATCGGCTCCGAATTCGCCCGGCGGTTTGAGCAACGTCAGCGCAAGAATGTCTGCCGCAACGACCACCAGCGCGCCCGCATCATGCGCCTTTTGGACGAATTCGGCATAATCGCAGATTGCGCCATCGGTTGCGGGATATTGAACAAGCGCGCCGAAAACTGTGCTGTCGAATTTAAAGTGCGAATAGTCGCCGATTTTGATTTCAACCCCGAGCGGCTTCGCGCGGGTTTGAACGACGGCAATCGTTTGAGGATGACAATTATCGGCAACAAAGAAAGTCTTCTTCCGGCCGGGACCGCCACCCTCGGCTACGGCGTGACAAAGCGCCATTGCTTCGGCAGCAGCCGTCGCCTCGTCCAGCATCGATGCGTTTGCGATGTCGAGCGCAGTTAAATCTATGATCATCTGCTGGAAGTTCAGCAGTGCTTCGAGGCGACCTTGCGCGATTTCTGCCTGGTAAGGGGTGTACGCGGTATACCAACCGGGGTTTTCAAGGATATTTCGCTGAATGACAGGCGGGGTGATGCAGTCGTAGTAGCCAGCCCCGATGAACGAACGCGCGACTTTGTTTTTCCCTGCGATCGCGCGTAGTTCAAGCAGTGCTTCGCCTTCTGATTTTGCTTCCGGCAGATTTAATGGCCGGTTAAGACGAATGTTCTTCGGAACAGTGGCGTCTATTAGCGCCTCGAGACCGTCGAACCCAACATCCCGCAACATCGCGCGGACTTCTTCCTCGTTCGGTCCGATGTGTCTGCGCGCGAACGAATCAATGTCGATAGTTTGTCCGCGCATTTGCATCGGAAGAGACTACGGAGCGCGAGCGGTGCTTCAACTTTCAAGCGCTGCTTGCGCTGCCGCCAGTCGTGCAATGGGGACTCGGAAGGGACTGCAACTTACGTACTCGAGGCCGAGCCGGTGACAGAACTTTACGCTGCTCGGTTCGCCGCCGTGCTCGCCACAAATTCCGAGTTTGATGTGCGGCCGCGTTTTGCGGCCGAGATCTCGTGTAATTTCCATTAAACGTCCAACACCCTTTTGATCGATTGTTCCGAATGGATTTGAACCGACGATGTCGAGTTCCACGTACGCGGGCAGGAAACTTCCCGAGTCGTCCCGACTCATTCCCAGCGTGGTCTGTGTCAGATCGTTCGTGCCGAAGCTGAAGAACTCAGCGTCGCGCGCGATCTGGTCGGCTAGCAGCGCTGCGCGCGGGATCTCGATCATGGTTCCCACGAGATATTTGAATTTTGTTCCTCTTTCTTTAGCTACGTCGTCAGCGACGCGCCGCACAATGTCGATTTGCAGCTTTAGCTCGCGCGGGAATCCCACCAACGGAATCATGATTTCAGGGTGGACCTTGGTGCCTTTGGCTTCCACCTCTGCAGCCGCTTCAAAGATTGCACGGGCTTGCATTTCGGAAATCTCGGGAAACGTGATTCCAAGACGGCAACCACGATGGCCCAGCATCGGATTGAATTCGTGCAACTCATGCACGCGATGCGAAATTTGGTCGACTGGAACTCCAAGCTTGTTCGCGAGTTCGTTTTGCTGTGCGTGATCGGCGGGCAAAAACTCGTGGAGCGGTGGATCCAAAAAACGAATCGTAGCGGGCAAACCATTTAGCGCCGTAAAGATGCCGACGAAATCTCCGCGCTGATAAGGAAGTAGTTTTGCCAGTGCTCGTGCGCGCTCATCCTTTGTGCCGGCGAGAATCATCTCCCGCATTGCGTCAATCCGGTCGCCCTCGAAAAACATGTGTTCGGTGCGGCAGAGTCCAATTCCTTCCGCGCCGAACGCGACTGCGTTTTTGACCTGCTCGGGCGTATCAGCATTCGTCCGCACCTCCAGGCGGCGGAACTCGTCCGCCCACTTCATCAACTTCGCGAATTCCTGATACGTGACGCTTTTCTTCGGATCGAGTGAGCCGTCCACCAGCACCTGAATAATTTCCGACGGAGCGGTGGCGACTTCGCCGGCAAACACTTCACCGGCGGTACCATCGATGGAAATGTAATCCCCTCGATTTAGCGTCGTGCCGTTAGCGCTGAGTGTCCACTTGTGGTAGTCGATCTGAATCCCACTCGCGCCGCACACGCACACTTTACCCATTTGACGCGCAACCAACGCTGCGTGTGAAGAAACGCCCCCGCGCGAGGTAAGAATCCCTTCAGCCGCGATCATGCCCCGCAGATCTTCCGGCGACGTCTCGATGCGGGCGAGCACGACTTTTTCTCCGCGATCCGCGCGTGCGACAGCTTCTTCCGCGCTGAACACGACGTGCCCACACGCCGCGCCGGGTCCAGCAGCGAGACCGCTCCCAATTTTCTTTGCGCTCTGTACTGCTTCGCGATCAAAAACTGGCGCCAGCAGGTGCGAGAGCGAATCGGCCGGAACACGGCGCACCGCGTCCTTTTTGGTGATTAGTCTTTCGCCGACCATGTCCACGGCGATGCGAACGGCCGCATGACCGGTGCGCTTCCCGTTTCGGGTCTGTAAAATGTAAAGGCGATTATCCTCGACCGTGAATTCGAGGTCCTGCATATCCTTGAAATGACGTTCAAGAATCGCCCTAACTTTCATCAACTCGCGGTGCGCTGCGGGCATTTCTTTTGCCAGATCGGCGATCGGATGCGGCGTGCGCACGCCGGCAACCACGTCTTCGCCCTGCGCGTTGATGAGATATTCGCCGTAGAAAACCTTCTCGCCCGTAGCCGGATCGCGCGTAAACGCGACTCCCGTCGCGCTCGTGTCGCCCATATTTCCGAACACCATCGTCTGAACGTTCACTGCCGTTCCCCACTCGTGCGGAATGCTATATTTCCGCCGATAAACGATGGCGCGGTCGTTCATCCATGAGCCGAATACGGCGCCGATCGCGCCCCAGAGTTGTTCGTTCGGGTCTTGGGGAAAAGATTTTCCGGCGCGTTCATTAATCAAAGCTTTGAATCGCTGTACAAGCTCTTTGAGATCGACGACGGTCAATCGCACATCGGGGAAATCGTGCTTCCCATAGCGCTCGTCCTTCAATCGTTCAATTGCTGCTTCGAACGGCTCGTGGTCTTCGCCTGGCCGTTTTTGCACGCCCATCACCACGTCGCCATACATCTGAAGGAATCGCCGGTAGGAATCCCAGGCAAACCGCGCGTTCTTCGTTTTCTTCGCGACGATCTCGACCACTTCATCGTTCATGCCGAGATTGAGAATCGTATCCATCATTCCTGGCATGGAATCGCGGGCGCCAGAGCGCACGGAGACGAGCAGAGGCCGTTCCTGGTCGCTGAACCTTTTGCCAGTGGATTGCTCTACCTTGGTCATCGCCGCCGCGACTTGCGCCTCCAATTCCTTGGGATACGAACGGTTGTGATCGTAAAAATAACTGCAAACCTCAGTGGTGATGGTGAATCCCGCCGGCACGGGGAGACCGATCCTCGTCATCTCGTGGAGGTTCGCGCCTTTGCCCCCCAGCAACGGTTTCTGCGTGCCTCTTCCATCAGCGTGGCCATCCCCGAAGTAATAAACGTAACGCGGCGCGCGCGTTGTCTTGGCCGCGGCGGCTTTCCGCGGTCTGGGTCGGACGGGTTTCCGCCCGCGATGAATTCGTTTTCGAAGACCGGTTTTTCGTTTTGTGGCCATAATTTACAGCGCCAGCGACCGCTGAAATGACGAACGCGCCAAACTAAATTCTGGCGTGGCGATGTCAACGGGCAGGGTCGGCGCGCTGCGCCAAAAGGCCCCGTCCCTACCGACCTGGGGGCAGCAATTAAGCTGGCGCGGTCTCGCCGTTCGTAAGAACTGCGGCAATCGTCGCCGTAAACTCATCAACACCCGTGCTCGGCACGATGATGCTGTTTCGGCGTCCATGCGCTTCCTCTGTGATACGCAAGAATCTACCGCGCTCATTTTCCCGGAGCTCGACGTAGAAGTGCTTGCGCTCAATCTGCAGTTCTTTCGCCTCGATGATGTTGTCCATTTTGCCTTAAGGGCGCCGAGTTTAGGCATCGGGACCTTCAAATGGAAGGAAAATCCGCGGTTATTTAACTAAAGTTCTAGCTCCGGCAGCTCTGATTGGCGGAGAGTTTGGCCCTCTTTCGGAGTGTTCTCGGCTTATGGCGCAGCGGGGTTGCTGTCCTGCCCGCCCAACCTAGACTCAGGTGCGCTTTGATCCTGCACCGTCGAACATGCCCCATTCCATCGATCCTAGCTCCTATCGATCACCGGACAGCCAACAGCCCGCCGTCCCGCTGCCAATCGAAACCGAACCACGAACCCACGATCCGTACGCCGCGTTCCGGTTTGGGGATTTCGCTCTCTTCACGGCCGGCAATCTGCTGTCCATCACCGGACGGTTGATGTTGGCAGTGGCGGTGGAGTGGGAAATTTATGCACGAACGCACTCGGCGACTGCGCTTGGGCTTGTCGGATTGGCTATCGCGGTCCCAGTTGTCACCCTTTCACTGCCGGCCGGCCATTTGGCGGATCGGGTCAGCCGCAAGCATATCATTCTCGTAACGCAGATCCTTAGCGCGATCACGTCTCTGGCGCTCGCTCTGGTTTCCTACAGGCACCTTCTCATTCCACAGATCGCGCCATTGCGCGAAGGCAATCGCGCCCTAGCGGCAGTTGCGGCAATATTCGAGCGACATCACCCGATGTTTCATTTCGATGATGCTTCAGTTCCGCTGATATACCTGCTTCTTTTCATAGGAGCTTCGGCGCGCACGTTCAGTTGGGCTGCGCGCAGCTCGTTCTTTCCAACCCTCGTTCCGCGGGATGCATTCGCGAACGCCGTCACTTGGAATAATAGCGTTTTCCAAATCGGATCTGTGGTTGGTCCGGCTTTGAGCGGGCTCTTAATCGCGTTCGTCGGGTTCTCGTTCGTGTATCTGCTGGACGCGATCTGCTCGTTTTCGTTCTTCCTTCTGATCCTACTGATCCGCCGCAGCACGCAAAAAAGAGAGCAGACCGATGCGAGCACATGGAAGAGTCTCATGGCCGGACTGCGATTTGTGTTTCGCAGAAAGGTAATCCTCGCCACGATTACCCTGGATTTATTTGCTGTCCTACTGGGCGGCGCGACGGCGCTGATGCCGATCTTTGCGGATCAAATTCTCCACTGCGGACCGGTGGGTCTCGGCTGGATGCGTGCGATGCCAGCGGTCGGCGCGTTCGCGATGGCGCTGGTCATTGCGCATCTGCCGCCTATGAAGCGCGCCGGCGAAACGTTGCTCTGGTGTGTGACCGGGTTTGGCCTTGCAACCATCGTGTTTGGATTGTCGAAGCTGTTCTGGCTATCGTTCGCTGTGCTTTTTCTCCTAGGAGCGTTCGACAGCGTGAGCGTCATTATTCGGGGATCCATCGTGCAACTGGTTACGCCTGATGAAATGCGCGGACGCGTGTCAGCAGTGAACAACATCTTCATTGGCACATCGAACGAGTTCGGCGCACTGGAATCGGGCTTGACGGCTGCGCTATTTGGCCCCGTCATTTCAGTCGTCGCGGGGGGCATCGGAACCATCCTTGTCGTGCTGGGCGTTGCATGGCGCTGGCCAGAGACGCGAACGATTGGCGCGCTGGATCGGACCCTGCACTGAGGCAATTATAGGGCGTTTCTGTGAGACGCCATCCGGCGGCGTTCCACACAGACACCCTGCAATTAGAACGCGCCGTGGAGTGAAATAGTTCCGTAGGGCGCGCCGCCGTCCTGGTGATAGCGCACCTCAGCGCGAAAGAAATCGAAATCCCGGTATGGTTGGTAGCCGACCTCTCCCGTGAACGTCACAATCGGCGAAATCTTCCAGTCAAAACCGGCGCCAGTTCGAACTTCGCTATAGGTAACAATTGCATTGTTCAGCCGCGAGATTCCGTGAGAATTGCCGAAATCCTCGTCTACGCGATAACTTGCTTCTTTGAAGGTCGCTCCTGCATAAAGCGATAAATAACGGTTCATTTCGTATTCAAGACGAGGAGTTGGCAGGACAGCATTGAGCAGCCATTGCGGGCCAAATTTCCAGCGAACGCCTGCGGCAGGGATTACCGGATATTTTCGTTCCACATTGACGCTCACACCGAGAACAAGTTGCACGTTTGGGCTAAAAATGTACGTGCCGCCCACCAGGAACGGCAGATTGAAATCGTCCCAATTCAAATGTCCCAACCCGGAATCATACAGGCCAGGCTCACCTTCGGTCCTGACGATGATCGAGTCCGAAAGTTGCATATCGAGTCCAATCAGTGTGCTGAAGGATTGCAGGGTGTTGGGCAGGGCAGTTTCCTCAGGGAAACCAAATGAGTATCGCTGCCATTCGGCACCGAGTCGCAGGACCCCAATTTTTGTTCGTGGCGTTAGTACTACCTGGAGATCCGAATCAATCTCATCGAAATCGCTGACTGTTTTACCACCGCGTTGGACAGTGCCCTCTCCAACGTACGTGGCCTCCGCAGAAAACTCGCCAGACAACGGCCAGAACGAGCCATTGCTGTCTTCGGAAAGCGCTGGCCGGATGGCGAAAATTAGGGCGGCCAACACCAAAGGAACGGATCGCAAGACGAACAGTTTCATTCTTTCAGTGCAAAACTAACGACCCGTTTCCCGGCGAAAGAGTGTGACAGCTTTGGTGATATTTTTCATCATCACTGATTCGGAGCCGAGCCGTTCTACACCGTGGAGTGAACCCAATTCGGCGGAAGAAATCATGTCGCCGCGCCAGACGAGCGTAGAAGGTTTTCCGTCCATTGTAACAGGCCACAGTTGGTGAAGTGTGAGGGCGACATAATAACCTCCGCTAGCGTAGTAGAGGACGTCGGCGGTCTGATAAGTTCCGGCCGTTCCGCCGCGGTTATATGATGCGCCCAGCGTGACCACGCCATGGTCGTTTACGTCGAGAAGTTCCCAGTAGAGTTCGGCTGGCAACGAACCGGCGCCGCGTCCGATTCCCGTGGCTCCCAGCAGTCCCGAGAACTGTTGGCGAATCTTTCCTTGCTCGCGCAATAAACCGTTCACTTCATCGCTTGCACGAATCGACGGACCAGCATGATCGTAAGGCGGTTGTGCTGCCGTTCCGCCTGAAACGAAACTCTTGGTCCGTGCAGTCAGCACATCTGTCCAGAACGCGACGACTGCGGGAGGTATAGCGCCTCCGCCGCCTGCTCCACTCGCACTGGAAGACCGTTTTGCCTCGTCCTTGCTGATCTGAAGTTCGGAACCAAGTTTCTGGGTCGCGGTCACGAACGAACGTACCGAGGCATTGTCAGGCGCGTTCTTGAGTTTCTCGAAATTAGCCGGCCCCGGGTTCGACGGCAGATCCGAGTGCAGGAACACTTTCAATTCGCGATATTTTGTCGGATTCCACCGGCGCAGTGCCTCGATTTGCTGCGCGGGTGAACCCGGCGCGACGTAGCAACTCTGGACGGCGAGAAAACGCGAATTCTTCATCGGCGGGCCATGTGCCGTTTTCACGTCGCTCTTTGCCAATTGGCCGAGATCTACTTTGTCGAAGATTGAGAACGAAGCGAGTTCGGATACAGGATCAGCGCAGGCGCTTCTCGGGCTGGAAATCAACGTCAAAGAGAAAACACTGGCCACCGCAACCAAGCCCAGTGGCAGCGATCGAATTCGTGAAGTGGTATCAACATTCATGGCAGATAACCTGTTAGCCAATCGGCCAAGGTTGCAAATTTAGGTCATCACCGCAATAAAGATTGAGATGAATGATCCAGTCATCGCGCTTCATCATTTGAGCAAAAGCTACGGTAACCTCCATGCCGTGCAGAATCTCTCTCTGACAATCGAGGTGGGCACGATCTTTGGTTTTCTCGGGCCAAATGGAGCCGGTAAGACGACGACCATACGAATGTTGTGCGGCCTCACGCATCCAACCAGCGGGCGATCCACCATTGAAGGAGTGGACACGTGGAAAGAGCGACAAGATGTACGCACCAAGTTCGGCTACGTTCCTCAAAGCTTTAGCCTGTATCGCGATCTCACGGTCCTGGAAAATTTTCGCTTTTTCGCCGGCGCCTATAACGTGCCTGGCGCCCAATTCGAGGAGCGAATCGACCGCTTGCTTCGCATAATTGATCTGGAAGAAAAAAGGGACGCGACTGCTGACAATTTGTCTGGTGGAATGCGTCAATTATTGGCGATCGGTTGCGCGCTCGTGCACAATCCTTCGGTTCTGTTTCTTGATGAGCCCACGCGTGGGCTGGACCCTGTGCATCGGCAGCAAATCTGGAATCTGCTTTACGATCTAAGCAACGAGGGAAGAACAATTTTTGTTACAACGCATTATATGGACGAGGCCGAGCGGTGTACTGAGGTTGGTTTTATCGAGAATGGCCGATTGCTGGCAAAAGCGTCACCGCGTGCACTGAAGGACAGTTTTCGCGCTCACCTGCTTGAGATCGATGTCGAGCCGCTTATGCCCGCTCTGGTGCAGTTGCGCGACATGCCTGAGGTGCTTGGCGTTTCGTTGCGCAGCGGAAGCCTGCGGCTTTACACACCGAAAGCCGAGCAACTGATCGCCACGTGGCGCGAAAATTGGCCCTTTCCCGATATTCGATTGTTAGGCGAGCGCTGGGTACAACCCGATATGGAAGATGTTTTCACCGCGTACTCGCAAGGATACGACGGCGTTTTGAAGCGATCCGGTTCATGAGATGGCTGTCCTTAGAGGCGACGGCGAGCGTCGCCTACAAAGAGTTCCTGCACATTTACCGGGATCGTCGGGTGTTGCTTCTTGTGCTGCTGCTCCCGCCGCTGTTCACGCTGCTCTTCGGTCACGCGTTTGAAACGAGCGAATTGACCGACGTGCCGTGCATGTTGATCAATCGGGACAACACGCCGCGCTCCCAAGAGTTCATCGATATTATCTCCAAGAACAAGACGTTCCGATGGCGTTACGGACAGCCCGAGATACAAAACGAGTCGGATTTGATTGCCTACCGCGTTCGCGCAACGCTGGTCATTCCTCAGGGCTGGAATGAGAGCCTGCAAAACGGCGACCCGAAACCGTTGCTGCTTTATCTGGATGGTGGCGACATTAATACAGCGGATGCTGTAGAAGGCGGTGTTCGACAGAGCCTGGGCGATTTTCAGCTCAAAGAGCGCGATCGCATGATCGAGACCTTGCCGGATGAGGTATATGAGCTGGGGAAACAACTGCCTGTACAAATTCGCAAACGCTTTGTTTCCATGATGGAGATGTGGTCCGTCGATAAAAAACTGCTGTACAACCCGAAATCGCGCGTCATCGATTATGTTGTCCCAGGGATTATCGGATTAATTTTGCAATTGCTCACCGTCACGCTAATGGCGTGCACTATCGCGCGGGAGCGGGAATCAGGCACGCTTTACCAGTTGATGATAACTGCACTGCGGCGTCGTGAAATCGTCATCGGGAAAATGTTGCCATATCTCGTGGTCTCAATCTTGCTGATTGTCATCATCATGCTTCTGAGCGGCTGGCACTTTGGAGTTGCGTTTCATGGCCTGCCGGCACTGGCGCTGGTTTGCCTTCTCTTTCTTCTTTGTTCGCTTGGGCTCGGGCTGCTGATTTCAGCCTTCTCCCGCACACAAACCCAGGCGATCCAATTTTCGGTTTTCTTTTTGCTCCCGGTCTTCGTGCTGTCAGGAGCGTTTGCGCCACTCGAACAATTACCTCAGGGGATTCGCTACATTTCCGAGCTGTTTCCACTTACGCATTTTTGCCGCGCTTTTCGTCTGGTGAACATGTATGGCGCTGGCCTGCATTTTTATGGTAGCGATCTCGTGATTCTTCTGGCTGG
>DATARG010000184.1:0-3507 GCA_036264275.1 Candidatus Udaeobacter sp.
CGGCCTGATTTGGCAGGAGCAGCTTGCCTATTCGCGCGCCGAGTTCCAGGAGCGGCGAAAATAATATCGACGTGAATTCAAGCACACCGGCAAGCCGCGCCAGCGCGCGAAACGGAAATCGCCGGAAGAGCGATTTAGGCAGAACTGACAACACAAATAGGTAAACCGGAAGCGCAATGATCAAAGCAAGCAAGAAGCCTGCATCGCCGTACCGGTGAAACAGTTCGGTAGTCAGCAACAGGAGAGCGAGTATATCCGCGGCATTTGTGACGAGGAGAACGGTTGCCAGTAACCGTTCCGGGTGTATGAGCAGGCGATTCAACCGCAAAGCCGCCGGCACGCGGCGCTTTACATTCTGCCGCAATCGAACTGGATCGATCGACAGCAGGCCGCTTTCGATTCCGTTAAAGAAAAACGAAATGATCCAGCAGCAAACAATGATGATGATCGCACCTGTCATGCCGCTTCCTCGAATGCGTTTATGGGTTTCTCTAGCAGAACTTCTTCGATTCTCTTGCGCGTGGCACGACGGACTGTGATCGCAAGGCCCGGGATTTCCAGCTTCGTTCCGGAAGACGGCACATAACCCAGCTGCGTAAAAACAAATCCGCCGATAGTGTCAATTCCTTCGGCGTCAATTTGAAAGCCGAGATGTTCGGTTAAATCATCCAGACGCGCATTCCCACTCACGAGAAATTTGCCGTTGCCGAGCGGCTCGATGTAAAACACCGAACCATCGCGTGGCACGGCGCCGCTGAGAATTTCATCGACGATATCCTCCATGGTGATGATTCCTTCAATGCCGCCAAATTCGTCAACCACGACGCCCATGCCCTGGGGATGCGTCAGAAAGAGCTTGAGCAATTCCACCGCGCGCATCGTCTCCGAGACAAACGACGGCGCAATCAGTTTCTCGGTGTAATGTTCCGACGGATCGAGCAGGAAAAGTTTCACATCGATGATGCCGAGGATTTGATCAGGCGTATCGGCATAAACGGGGACACGCCGATGTCGTTTCTCCTTTAGCCGAGCTATTGCTTCCTCGTTAGTTAAATCATCGGGCAGCATGAAACTGTCGACGCGCGGTGTCATGCAATCCTTTGCCGTTCGATCGCCGAGCTTGATGATTTCCTGGATCATCTCGGGTTCGCCTTGGTACAACGTGCCTTCCTCTTCGCCCATTTGAAGCAGCGTTCCCAGTTCCTCGTCGCTTAAGCGCGGTCGACTGCGGAGATGCACCGGCGTGAAACAATCAATCACATAATCGCTCACCGACTCGAGTCCGCGGCCGATGCGATCGAGAAAGGGCATCGCGATTTGCAAGGTGAAGGCGCCGATGGCCGAAAGCTTCGAAGGTGCCGCGAGCGCCACCAATTTCGGCACCAGGTCGCAGAGCAACAGCACGATGGCAAAGATCAAAATACCGGCAAACCACTGCGGAACGCGTCCTGCGAGAGTGCCTTCCCACAAGAAAAAAAGGCATAATATGACCAGGAGTGCGTTAACCAAGCCATCTCCCAGGAGCAGCACGTTCAAAACCCGGCGCGGATTTTCGCGGAAAAGCTGTATGAATTTCGTAAGCCCCGCATGATTTTCTTCGAGGCGGCGCAGCTGATGGGGCTTTAGCAAAAAGAGCGCTGTCTCGACTCTGGAAAACAGCGCGGAGCAAAAGATCAAAATGGCGATGGCACCCAGCACAACGGCCAGAGTAAGGGCACTCATTTCTTGGGCACCAAATCCCGCGCGCGTTGCATGGCCTTTCCGGCGCGAAGGGCGGGCAAGGGAAGACGCCGTCCCTCGGAAGAGTTGGTGGTTCGTGGTTTGCTCATCCTCTGAGCCGGAAGCAAGTTAAAGCTCCCGATGAACAAACGCGAGAGGATTTCACAGTGGTTGACTGAAGCGAACGGCGAAGATGTCAATCCGGATCAGGCAGAACCGGAAGCAAATCCATATTACCTCGCGTTTTTTCGTTGCTGGAACGAACAGCGCTACTATGAAGCGCACGATGTTCTCGAGCAGCTTTGGCTCAATACCAAATCGGCCGATGCAGACTTTTTCAAAGGATTGATCCAAGCGGCCGGCGCATTCGTTCATTTGCAAAAGCAGTTCGAACATCCATCGCACGCCAAGCACGGCAGGCGCTTGGCTCCGGCTGTGCGTCTGTTCCGGTTAGCGGATACGAATCTGGCAAAGTTCGCGCCCTTCCATCACTCGCTGGATGTAGCAGCGCTTTGCGAACTTTTGAGCTGGAACGCAGAAGAGATCGTCGCGTCGGAGTACACAATCAATCCGTGGTCACCGGAAACCGCGCCGAAATTGGACTTACGCTAAGTAGGGCCGGTTCACCTGAACCGGCCAGGCGATTGGGGTCAATCGCCCTACCTGGTGAAGATTAATTTGATTCCCGCTATGACCAGCACTGTTGCGAGGCAAAGCGAAATTGCGCGGACCGCGAAACGTCTGCTCCCCAGATGCGAGCCAATGATTCCGCCGATAATTGCTGCTGTCGCGAGAATGAATCCGAGCGAAGGGATGGTCCGAGTTTTTGTGAAGTAGCCAATCAGCCCGGCGATCGAGTTTACCCAGATGAACAGCGCGGACACGGCCGCGGCTTGTCGAATGCGAGCCCACCGACAAAAAAGAAGGAGCGGCGTGAGAAAAATTCCGCCTCCAGTTCCGGTCAATCCCGCTAGAAATCCCAGACCTCCGCCTACGCTGATCGCGACTGGTCGTGTTGGAGGAGATGTTTGCGGTGGATCTCTGCGGCGAACTAGTAGTCGCGCTGCGGAGAACAGCAGGACAACACCGATAAGAATTTTCAGGATCGCCGCAGATGGTTGCAAAAAACCACCGAGATACGCTGCTGGAATGGAGAGCAGCGCGAAAGGCCAAAACAACTTCCACGAGAAATAACCGGCGCGCCAAAACTGGAACGTACCGATTGAGGCGACCAAAATGTTAAGCAAAAGCGCAGTTGGACGAATTACCGCAGGCGCTATACCGAACAGTGTCATGGTCGCGATGTAACCTGACGCACCGGCATGACCGACGGACGAATAAAGGAACGCAATTACTCCAATGGCGAGAAAAAGAAGAATGAGATGTGTCGTGTCCACGAATGACGAATGGCGAACAACTAACGACGAATCAATAACGAATCACGAAGAGCCGCTAGGCACGTTAACTAGTGGCTTAAGTCTGATTAGCGGGACGAGCGGTTTTGGCTTTTCATACTTGCCTCACTGAAGTCAACCTGTGACGTGGCGAGTATGCGAGCATTCATGCTTGTAGTCATTTTTTATTCGTCTTTCATCGTGACTTGTTCGCGTAGCTATGGATTCCGCGATTTCCCGACGGAGCCGGAAGTGAACGCCAACCTTCGTCGGGACATGACAGTCGACCAAGTAATTGCAGTCTTCGGCGAACCTTTTAGTGGAAGGCCGGATCGGTGTATCAATTGTAGTTTTCAGTACCTTGCGCCAAGCGGATTGCGGACCATCGAACGAG
>DATARG010000212.1:0-5440 GCA_036264275.1 Candidatus Udaeobacter sp.
CAGGTGCTTAGCTTCAAACTCACGGGTAAGCGGTTTTTCGTCATGTCTCCGCTTCATCATCATTTCGAATTAACAGGGTGGAAGGAAACGACGGTGATCGTTCGGTTCTGGATTCTATCGATCATCTTCGCCTTGTTAGGCCTGGCAACCCTGAAACTGCGATGAACAACGGATGCTACAAAAACGAAAACGTAGCTGTGCTTGGAGCAGGTCTGAGCGGAAGCGCTGCGGCATTGTTGCTCGCGTCCGAGGGAGCGCAGGTCACAGTACTCGACAGTGCCAGCGAAAATGAGTTGCTGAGATCCACGCTGGACAATCTGCGAACCCACGGTGTGCGTGTTGTTTGTGGACCCGAAGCGGATCGGGATTCGTCTGCGTACGACTGGATGGTTCTAAGTCCCGGCATTGATCCACTTTCTTCGTTAGCGCGCAATTTCTCATCGCGCGGAATTGATACGGTCAGCGAGCTGGAGTTGGCTTGGCGCTCCTGCGGCATGCCAGTCATTGCAGTGACAGGCACGAACGGCAAAACCACGACCACGGAATTGCTGGCGCAAATGCTGAATGCCTGCGGTCAGCGAACGATCGCTTGCGGCAACATCGGCAAACCGCTTTCGGAGGTGGCGCGCGAAAAGCAGCCGTCAGACGTACTGACGGTTGAAGTGAGCTCGTTCCAACTGGAAGCGATTCGCAGATTTCGTCCGGCGATAAGCGTCTGGCTCAACTTCGCTCCCGATCATTTGGATCGTTACCGCTCTGTCGCTGAGTATCGCGCGGCTAAGCTGCGCATCTTTGAGAATCAAACCGAGCAAGATGTCGCAATCGTCAACGCTGCAGAACGGCTTCCCACAATTCGACCGCGTCGAATTACCTTCAGCGTTTATTCCAATCGCGCCGATTTCCGGCTATCTGATGGTGCAATCGTTTACGAAAACCAGCCGGTCTTGCGGATGGCTGACACGAAGCTGCGAGGGCTGCATAACATCGAGAATCTGATGGCGACCCTCGCTGTCGGAACTGCTCGCGGCTTATCACTTGCGCAAATGGTGCCGGCCATTCGCGATTACGAGCCGCGCCCGCACCGCTGCGAATTTGTGCGCGAAGTCGATGGCGTCGAGTACGTGAACGACTCCAAGGCAACCAATCTGGACGCGGTAGAGAAAGCGTTGGCCGCCCAGACCAAGCCGGTGGTGCTAATCGCCGGCGGCAAAGACAAGGGATTCACGTTCGATCCGTTGCGTTCTCTGGTGAAAGACAAAGTTAAAT
This sequence comes from Candidatus Udaeobacter sp., assembly GCA_036264275.1. GTDB lineage: Bacteria > Verrucomicrobiota > Verrucomicrobiia > Chthoniobacterales > UBA10450 > Udaeobacter. The sequence continues at coordinate 1,267 of DATARG010000212.1, forward strand.
CAGCCGTCCTGATCGGCGAAATGGCCGAGAGCATCAGGCACTCATGGGAAGGAGCGGTCAAATCCGAAATCGCAACATCACTCGCCGGCGCAGTCGAATGCGCGCATAGCGCAGCCAGTGCCGGCGACGTCGTCCTCTTTTCTCCCGGCACATCATCCTTCGACATGTTCAAAAGTTACGCCGACCGAGGCGATCAATTTCGCAAATTGGTGCAATCGATCCCGCAATGAAACAGATTAAAATCCCGCGCCTTTTCAACGCTAAAAAACTATCGGCAGCAACGGCGCGCCGCGCGTCGGCCGGGATGGACTTCGAAGGGATTCCAGAGCCAAATATGAAGTTGTCGCGGGCATTGCTGATTGTTTTGCTTTTGCACGTCGTTGCTGTGTCGGGAATCATTGCTTTCAACGCCATTAAAACACGTGAGCGTGCATTCGTGCCGTCGACGGCCAGCGAAACGGAGAACAAACCCGCTGACGCCGCCGAAACAGTAAATCACGCGAATACTGACAAGCCTAGAGCTACGGCGGCGCAAAAGGAGAACGATCACCAACACGAGGAGAAACCTTCTCGTTCACCTGCGAAGGACGAACAGGCGAAGACGGTTTCATCTTCAGGAAAGACTTACACTGTGAAGAAAGGCGATAATCCAGTCGGAATCGCAAAGAGATTGAAGGTTTCCTATAACGATTTGATCGCGCTCAATCACATTGACGACCCACGCAAATTGCGGATCGGGCAAAAGCTGATGGTGCCCGAAGCAGCAAAGTCAAAAAGCACAAATGCGAAGACTTCGAATCGAAAGAAAAACAAACAGTCAACGCCGTGAACTACAAGCCACCGTATACCTGTCATTCTGAGCGAAGAAATGCGTTCAAATTATGCGTCGTAAAAGCGCTTACATACTCTTTTTAGCAGTTCTGGGACTGCTGGTGATCGGCATCGTGATGCTCTTCAGTACGAGCGCCTATGCGCGCGACAGCCACGGAGACGTTTATTTTTTCATCAGACGGCAGGCGATTTGGATTGGTATCGGACTTGTTGGGTGTATTTTTGCGGCGCTCGTAAACTACCAGTTCTGGCAAAAAACGTGGTGGATTTGGTTCGCAGTGGCGCTGGGCACTTTGGCGCTTTGCTACATCCCACACATCGGAATGCGCATTAATGGGTCGCGTCGATGGGTCGGCTACGGTCCAATTACCTTTCAGCCATCGGAGATGGCAAAAATCGCCACGATCTTTTTCCTCGCCACCTGGTTTGCTCGACGTGAAAAACCGGATGGCAATGTGTTGTCGGAATTCATTATTCCGCTCGCGATTATCAGCGTGCTCGCTGTGCTCGTGCTGGGCGAAGTCGATCTTGGAACCACAGCTTTGATCGCAGCAACTACATTTGTCGTGATGTTTATTGCAGGGACCAATCCGCTGTGGCTCGGCGGGCTCGCATTCGTGGCGTTGAGCGGGCTAATCCTTGTTGCGACGCAAATCTCCGAACGCATGGGGCGGCTCTCCGCATTTCTGCATCCGCAAAACTACAAGGACGACGCCGGATTGCAGCAGATGCAGGCATTGATCGCCTGGGGGAGCGGTGGGATGGACGGACTTGGACTGGGCAATGGCCGACAGAAGATGCTCTATCTGCCGTATGCGCACACGGATTTTATTTTTCCAATCATCGGCGAGGAACTTGGCCTGCGATTCAGTCTTCTGGTGGTTTTTTTGTTCATTGTGATAATTGTTTGCGGCATCATGATTGCCCTGCATGCTCGTGACCGTTTTGGACTGCTGCTCGGCTGCGGGATTGTTTCGCTCCTCGCCCTGCAGGCAGCGGTCAACATCGGCGTGACGACGTCGCTTTTGCCTAATAAGGGACTACCGCTCCCGTTTATCAGCTATGGAGGGTCGAACCTGGCCGCGTGTATGTTTGGCATCGGCCTGTTGGTTAACATTTATCGCCAGGGCATTCTCGAGCCCGCATCGGTCAAGCGGACTACGATGAACGCCAGAGTAACGCCGCGAATTTGATTAAACCGTAACTCAGATCAATCCAACATGAATGCTGTAATCGCATGCGGAGGAACCGGTGGACATCTTTTCCCGGGCATTGCTGTGGCGGAAGTGCTGCAAAATCGCGGACACGACGTGATGCTGTTGGTGTCCGAAAAAGATATCGACGCAGTGGCGCTTTCGGGCCGGACAAATTTCAAAGTCGAAAAGTTGCCGACAGTTGGGCTGCCTTCGCTATTTTCACCGGCGTTTTTTGGGTTCACGCGCCGTTTTGTTGAAAGCCTATCACTTTGCCGCTCTATCTATCGCAAGTTCAATCCACACGCTGTTCTAGGGATGGGTGGGTTTACTTCGACCGCTCCAGTCCTGGCGGGGCGAATTCGAGGCATCGCAACGTTTATCCACGAATCGAACGCCGTTCCTGGAAAAGCAAACCGTTGGACCGGGCGAGTGGTAAACGCCGTCATGCTGGGTTTCAAAGAATGCGCGCCGTTTTTTCCGAAAACCCGCACAGAAATCACCGGCACACCAGTTCGCACCGAACTGGTACCCTTGGATCGCGCAGATTCGCGGCGGAAGCTCGGGCTGCGAGAAGATCTGCCCACATTGCTCGTGATGGGTGGCAGCCAGGGCGCCAGCGGAATCAATCAGGCGCTAATCAAAGCGTTGCCGTTTCTGCAAGGCGTCACGCTTCAGGCAATCCACCTTTCCGGCGCTCGCGATGAACGCCTGGTTGCAGACAACTATCGCCGGGAAAATGTCCCTGCTTACATCGGTGCGTTCCATCATCGAATGGAGGAAGTATATAGCGCTGCCGATCTTGTCGTTGCGCGAGCGGGTGCGGCCAGTCTGGCCGAGTTCGCTGGCTTTTCGCTGCCCGGCATTCTGATTCCATTTCCTTATGCCGCGGATGATCACCAAACGCGCAATGCGGAAATTTATGCTCACGCTGATGCCGCAATTCTCCTAAAGCAATCGGATCTCTCGGGTGAATTGCTTGCGCGCAATATCCGCGAGCTGATGCAAAACCCGCAACGGCTGCAACAAATGTCAGCGAATTGTGCGCGTCTCGCGCCGAAAGACGCAGCTGGTCGCGTGGCGAACACGATAGAAAAATATACGACTCATGAAGCTCGCGTCTGACGCAACTGCCACGCGCGCCGAATCTCCGCGCAAAAAACTTCGGCGTCGCGAGCCATTGCCAGACCTATCGCGATTTCTAACTACCGAACGGCATCGCATTCACCTTGTCGGTGTCGCGGGAAGTGGCATGAGCGGTCTTGCTGGGCTTCTCATCGAACTGGGCCACGCAGTGAGCGGCTCGGACAAAGTGACCACGACCGAGACTGAGCGACTGCAACGCCTCGGCCTGCGCTTTCACGGCCAGCATCTCAGCGAGCATGCGGACGCTGCGGACCTCGTTGTTTTTTCGTCCGCAATTAAGGACGACAATCCAATTCTGGTTGCGGCGCGCAGTTTGAGAAAACCGCTGTCCCGCCGCGCCGAAGCCGTCGCCGCGATCATGCAGGTGAAGCGCGGCATTGTAATCGCCGGAATGCATGGCAAAACAACCACTTCCGCGATGACGGCGCATGTGCTTCGTGAAGGCGGACTGCATCCGTCGCACTACGTGGGCGCTGAAATTCCAATTCTCGGAACGAACGCTTATTGGAACCCGCGCGGCGAATATTTCGTTGCAGAAGGCGACGAAAGCGACGGTACGTTGCGCTGTTTTTACCCCGAGCACGCACTCATTCTAAACATCGAAGAAGAACACCTCGATTTTTATCTGGATCTCGCCGCCATCGAGAAAGTGTTTACGCAATTGATCGAGCAGACCAGCGGAATAGTTCTTTACAACATTGATGATCCGAACACCGCGCAATTGTGCAGAACACGCAAACGCGCAGTTTCCTACGGATTTTCCGAGCAAGCGGATTACCGCGCAGTCGGCGTTGAATTGCGAAATTTTGGTTCATCGTTTTCAGTTTGTCGTCGCGGCGAGAAACTCGGGCAAGCGACTCTCAATGTTCCCGGAGAACACAACGTCCATAACGCGCTTGGAGTAATCGCGCTGGCTTCCGAGCTTTCTATTCCATTCGACAAGATCACGGCGTCGCTTCGCAGATTCGAGCACGCACGCCGCCGGTTTGAGATCAAATACGCTA
>DATARG010000221.1:0-6480 GCA_036264275.1 Candidatus Udaeobacter sp.
ACGCTGCTGCATTTTTATTACGACGGATTTATTTGGAAAGTTCGGGAGCGCTCGACACGTCAATCGCTCGGACTAGCTGGTGGAACGGCTGATGTGTCGCTCGGCGGGCTGATTCCCAGCTGGGCGTGGCACGGTTTGAAATGGGTCGGCGTATTCGTGATTCCACTCGGCGCGCTGTGGTTTTGGCAAACGCATCTTTCCGTTCCCGAGGTGCAACGAGCGGCGTGGGTCGTTGCGGATGTGCCTGACGGCGCCAAACCGCATTTTGACTACGGCTCCGCATTGCAAAAGAACGGCAAATTGGATGAAGCGGTCGAACAATACCAGGCCGCGGTCCAGTTCAACCCGAAATATGCGGAGGCTCACATGAACCTTGGTTCCGCATTGACTGCGCAAGCCAAATTCGACGCTGCGGCCCCGCACATGGAAACAGCGCTTCGGCTTCAACCAAACAACGGCGATTTTCATTTGATGTACGCGAACCTGCTGCAACGGATCGGACGTAACGATGATGCCACGTTTCATTTCGAAGCAGGCACACGTTTGAAGCCCAACTCGCCTGATGCGCACTATAGCTATGCAGCTTTCCTTGTGGCAGTGGGTAAAAATGACGAATACATCAGTGAGCTTCGGACAGTTCTTCGACTCAAACCGAACTACCCGTACGCTGAGCTGCGCCTCGCAGACGGGCTTTTCGCAAATGGAAACCTGAAGGAGGCGGAAGGACATTACCTGGCGGCGCTTCGGAGGGACCCAGAATTAACAGTTGCTTACAATAGTTTGGGCAGAGTGTATCTGGCGCAGGGCCAGATTTCCCAGGCGGTCGTCCAGTTCAATGAAGCGCTCCGGCGCAATCCTGAATACAAGGAAGCCGAGGAAAATCTACGCGTGGCGAAGGCGGCTGATGCCGAAACTTTCCCCGCCGCGCACCGGTGATTTTGAGCGAAGGTGCGCTTTATCTCAATCTCGATGACGCGTGGCCTAACAACTCAACCGGACTTGCTCTAGCCGATGCGCGGAGTTGGGGGCCTCGCCTGCGTTTCTCCGCGCCGCCACGGCTGGTTCAACAATTCTGTCGGGAACGGGCGAGCGATCTCGCAGCGCCATTTCTTCTCTACGGCTCTGGCGATTTTCATTATCTAACCGCGGCCCGATTGTGTTTTGTTTCCGAACCGCTGGTGCTCGTCTCCTTTGATAACCATCCGGATTGGGATGTGCGGCCTCCGAGATGGGCCTGTGGTGGATGGGTGAACCGCGCGTTGGAACTTCCAAATGTGCGGCTGACGAGTATTTGGGGCTGTGGGAATTTCGAATGCTGGTGGCCACATCAGATTTTCGGCAATCGTCGCGCCGAACGCGCCGGAGTTCTTGAAGTCCACCCGTGGGCAGACGATCGGCCAGTGAAAGATCAACGACGAAGGGGCGCGATTCTGCGTGACAATTGGCGTGGGCGTTTTGAAGAATTTGCGAAAAGTCGCGCCGGCGAGAATGCGTACGTCACAATCGATCTCGATTGCTTAGGCGTGGAACAAGCGGTGACCAACTGGGAGAACGGTCGATTGACAGTGGCCGATCTTGAGTGGGCGCTTGGAAAATTACGCGACGCTTTTCGCATCATTGGTGGCGACATCTGCGGGGCTTATTCACTGCCGCATTATGCGCGTTGGAAACAGCGTTTCGTTGGTGAGTTCGATCGGCCGAAGCTCGCACCACCAAACCTGGAACAAGCGCGCGCGACTAATTTGGCGACTCTGGAAAAACTCTGGCCGTTATTAACTGAATCGTTGTAGGGCAACGGCATCGCTTGCCAATTTCGGGGAGCCGAAGCGATGGCGTCGGAATTTAGCTCAATGAAACGAGCACGATGCCAGCAGTGATCAGGAGGGCGCCAATGGTGAGCCGGGCGCTGAGTTTTTCCTTTAACACAACTGCGGCAAGAATCGTGATGAAAATCACGCTCAACCCTTGAAACGGATAAAGATAACTTAGATCGAAACGCTGTAGCAGTCCCAGGGTCAGGAAAAAAGAAACCGTCATTAGGACGACGCCAACGGCGACGCGCGAGATGAAGTAGGCGTTGCGCATACCATGCGTGGCCGAGAAATCCATCGCTCTCTTGAGGATGAGCTGTGCTGTCACAAACGTGACCAGCGAAATAACGATGAACACGAAAGCGAGAAACGTCACAGGCGTTCCTCCATTTTTGCGATCGGCTTTGCTACCAATGCCAGGCCGGAAACCACCAGCGCAATCCCGCACCAACGCAAGGTAGAGATCAGTTCACCGAGAAAAACCCAGCAGCCGAGCGGAACAAGTATATCGACCACACGCGAGAGCGGATAAGCAAGGCTCAGCGGGATGTAGCGAAGCACGTACAGCCAACTGATGAAGCTTGCGACGATCAGAACAATCGCCCACCAAACCAGGGGCGATGCTAAACCATTGATTCCAGTCCAGGAAAACGCGTCGTCTGGCGCGGCGACCTCGGTTGCACCGCGTTTCAAAAGCAGTTCAGAGGCGAATACACACACCACGCTCAAGCCTAGCTGCAGCCATGGATTGCCAAAGCCGGACGGCCGATTTTGCATCCGCTTTTTTAGCGCGCGATCGAAGCACCGCAACCGATTTCGAACACGCATAAAATGTAGCCACCGACCTGTGGCCGGTTCAGGCAGTGCTCGGTGGAACCGACGGCCCGCAGGGCCGTAGCTACCGAACACTTTCAAAGCTGATCCGCGTTGGGAAACTTCCGCAAGATTGGATCGTGTTGTGTCGGCCCAAGGTATTTGATGAGGCGACGAAAGATCGGATTCAGTAGTCGATTCGTGTGCATGATATACAAATCCAAGGGAACTAATTCGCAGTCCAGATGCAGCTTCGGCTCATAATTGAGCGGATTGCTGTAGTAGTATTTCAACCCTTGTTGCAGTGCCCATGAGATGATGTCGCGCAGCGTGTAAAAGTATAAGTGCAGATCGAGCGCGACACTGTAATCGAGCCCGATGCACTCATCATAGATTGCATTGCCGCAGACGAGACAAAAACTAAACGCGATAATCTTCCCCTGTTGTCGCCAGAGGAAAAACCTTGCATGCTCCGGCATCCGCTGACCAACGGCGCGAAAATAATCCTTGGTGAGCGTTTCAAATTTTAATTGCGATCGTTCGTGGACCGCCAGATACAGCGGATAAATTTCGTCGACGAAAGGCGTGACGTCGTTCACTACCTCCATCTCGATAGTCGCTGCGCGCTCGGTTTTGCGAAACTTTCGGCGCAAATCCTTCCGCGTGGCCTTGCTGAGCGTGTGGAAATATTCGTCCCAGTTTGCGTAGGTCAGTGGCAGCCGCGTCATCGGCATGCTCGGAATGCGCGCGTAATCATTTGAGACCAGCGAGCCGAGAGCTGACCGATAGTTCGCCGGAAAATCCTTGAAGACGACAAGCGAAGCTTTGTTTCGCTTAGCGTAGATCCGAAGAGTCGCCTGCAACGCGTTTGCCACCCATGGCTCGTCTTTTTCGTCGCATGCTCCCACGTCGCCGGTGCCGGCCCCGCAGCCAACCATCAAAACGCGCATGGTGAGAAAGCGTGGGAACGCCTTACGAACCGCATCGACGATGGAACGGATTTTGCCCGGCACGCCTTCGATCAGGTTTTGCCGGACAAAAAACACTGGCTGAATTGCGAGCACGTCGCCGGAGCGCGTCTCAAACACCAGATAATGATGCTCAAATCCGCATTCAAGAGTCTGTTCGACGATCTCGTAGTAACGATAATCTTTGCACTTACTCTGGAGTGCTCGTTTCCACGCGTCGCAATTCTGCAGCTCACGTAGTTGTAACGCTTTCGCCACGCCTTCATCGAATTGGATTGTATGGCCGTTCGGCATGGGAAAAGCGTGATTTGATCAAGAAGGCTATCTACGGCTGCAAAGCACTCAGAGGTGTCATTCTGAGCGAGGCGAAGAATCTCTGATCATCTCCGTGTCGGATTGCCAGAGCAACAATCGAGATGTTTTGCTTCGCTCAACATGACAAAGCCGTTGAATAGGGTGCGCCCTAGTCTGTGTTTTCCCTGTTTGTGACGTTTTCCACCTTGAGTATTCCGCTGCGGATGTGCAGGTCGCGTTGTGGATTTGGGATCTCGATGCCGGCGGCAGTAAGATGTTTGTAGATCAAATAATTCAAATCGCTTCGGAACCGACGCGGGCTGTGACTCATTTCACGGCTCCAGGCAACAAGTTCGAAATCGATGGTGCTATTGCCAAACTTCTCCAGAAACGCGGTCGGCTCCGGATCCTTCAGCGTCGCTGAGTGCTCGCGCGCTGCGGCGATCAGCGCTTCACGAACCTTGTTCACGTCGCTGCCATAAGCCACGCCTACCGGAAGACGAAACCGCACACTCGGATCGCCATACTGCCAGTTCGTCACCGGCGAATCGATGAATTTCGAGTTCGGCACAATGATCGCGATGTTGTCGTTAGTCACAATCACGGTACTCCGCGCACGAATTTGCCGGACTCTCCCCAGGATGCCTGCGACTTCAACGCGGTCGCCAATCGTGATAGGTCGCTCCGCCAGGATGACTAGACCGCTGATGAAATTGCTGGCGATATTTTGCAGGCCGAATCCGACACCGACGCCGACAGCACCAGCAAAAACCGCCAGTGCGGCGAGATGGATCCCAGCGTTCTCCAGAACAAAAAAAATGCCGACTACCAGCACGATGTTGCTCGCGACCTGCGCAATGGCGTACTGCAACGACCGGTCGAGCCCACTGTGCGTAAGCAGTCGGTTGAAAAGAAAACGCTTCGTGCCGGAAGAAAACCAAAACACCGCTACCAACAGCGCGATGAGCAGGAAAATTTGAACAAGGCTCAGGTTGATTGCCGGAAGTGACGCCGTCCAAGCCAGCGGAATTCCCGCGGCATTGACCGCGGTCACAGTGAAGAAAATAATCCCTGCCAGACTCAGGATTGTCGTGATGATCGCGATGAACTTTGTGTCAATCTTGAACCGGCTTAAGCAATGCCGAACGATTTGGCTCTGTAAGAAACGGGCAATGATTACTCCGGCGGCGAAAAACCCGACGAAAGCGATCAGTCCAAGGGGCGTTATGTAATGCTGCCCAACGTGAAACAATGGCTGCTGCAGAAGCGTCATGTTCACGTTCTAGTGTGAACGTGTCATTGGGCTTCGCAACCAATGCGTCGCAAGGGCGTGCAAACGCGGGACGCTTGAAGTCTCAAACGTGATGCGGTGCGATCTAAAGGGGGCTGCTAGGGTTGCTTCGACGCCTTCTCTTCGATGTATTTGATAACGTCGCCGACGGTCTGGAGTTTTTCCGCGTCTTCGTCTGGCACTTCGACCCCAAATTCTTCCTCAAAAGCCATCACCAGTTCAACGATATCCAGCGAGTCTGCCCCTAAATCCTCAATAAAAGATGCCTGTGGCGTAACCTGTTCCGGGTTCACGCCGAGTTGCTCGACGATAATGTCTTTAACCTTCTCTTCGATCGATTTTTCCGCCATAAAATTTGTTCGGTTGGTATTACTCGCGCTGGGTTAAGTCCGGCAGTTGCCGAACACTCCGGGCACAGCATCGCAAGTAAATGAATTAAATAGGATGTCAATCAATTTCCGGTCGTCGTAGTGACGAGTCCTCAGCTTGGCGTTTGATTCCGTTTGCGGTTCGAGTAGATGAACATGATGAGCGCTCCGCCCGTCGAGCCGGCCGATCTTCTTGATCTCAAGTTCTTGCCTGCATGGATGAAAGAACCCGGTGCGACAAATCGTTACGACCGTTACGCGGCAGAGGAGGCCCCCACTGAACAGCGCAGCCGCGATCGCGGTGGCGGGCGCAAAGACCGAACCTTCCACTCCCGTGAGCGCCGAGGAGATACTCAACGGCCAGGATCCAAGCCCGACAGACGTCCCGGCGGCAGAATGTCCAAGAGAGAAGGCGTCAGACGTCGTGATTCCGATCGAGCTAATAATCGCCGTTCGCCCGACCGGGTTGCGCAAGCTCCGCCAAAGCCGTTCGAGGGAACGGTCCGTTTTCTCCCGCGCCAGAGCGTATTCGAAAACGTCGTTGCACAGATCAAGTCTGGTTCGGTTGCCTATTCGCTGTTCGTTCTGGCCCGCTTGTTCATGGAAAAACCGGGCCGCTATGAAGTTCGTCTCACGGCAAAGGCGGAAGCGCCCCTTTATCAACTTGGCGAGAATGGTGGAATCTCTGTGGACCGGGAATTCCTTGATCGAAACGCGTTCCGGTTCGCCCAACGCGACTTTTACCAGGTGAATGTTGTAGAAAGCGACCCAATAAAGGGAAATTTTTCGAATGTCGCCAGGTGTCGCTTGAGTGGCACCCTTCTGGGCCCGACCAATCACCACGCGTATCAGCCGCAACTGCGAGGCTTGTATGAGCAACGTTTCAGTCGGCGTATGAGCTTTGTCGATTATCAGCGCCAAATCGAGATCGTCAG
>DATARG010000275.1:0-4000 GCA_036264275.1 Candidatus Udaeobacter sp.
CGAGGTTCGATACATGATCACCGCCGGCGTCAGACTCGGCCGATACATCGACATTCCATAACAGACCGCAGCGGATTTTTCGCGCGCGTAACGAATGTGGTTCAGCTTGTCATCCCATCGCTCCATGTAAGAGCAGTTCGCCGTCTTTTTGCTGCCGGGGATGGGAACGTAACGGTTCTCCGTGAATGTGAGAAAGGCCGGTTCGTCAGGAAGCGGAATCGGCGTTGCCCAGTTCGGTGAAAGCCTAACGAGTCGTGGGCCGGTCAAATCGAGCGCGAACACCGTGTCGCCATCGGTGCTGTTGAGGTGCAAATCGAAAAATGCGAGCCGCAGCGGACCATCGAAAAGAAAACGCCGGTTTTCATCCTGGCTGTCGTGAAGAAGCTCGAACACGCCGTAAAATCCCGGGATCTTGAAGAATTCAGTTTCTGTCCCGGTTTTCAAATCCCGTAGCACAAAATGTTTTCCATGACCCGGGCCGTCTATCTGGTCGTCTTCGTCTTTCGGATCCTCGCGCAAAATCAGTTCGAATAAACCATCTGGCGATTTGTAAGTCGGAACTGGCGTTCGACTCGGTGAGGCGGATTCGTTAGGCGAAGTCGTCGCTGACGTCGAACTCCGTTGTTCAGGTTCGATGTTTGTGAAATACGGCGACTCCTTTGCTCCGAAGTACCATTCCGGGGCAGCATCTAATTTCTTCAGGGTCCTCGCCCGCGGCTCGATACTCCAAATTTCTTTTACTGCCTCGGATTTTTCGCGGGTGAAAACGACGGTTTCACCATCGGGTGAGAAAATTGGAGTGGAATCTTGTCCCGAGCTGTCGTTCGTGAGCTGACGCAAAAGCTTTCCATCTTCCCGATACAGATAGACATGTGAGTGGCTCGTCCCTTCCGCTTGCAAGTAACGAATCGCGATCACAAGTTCCGAATCGGCGTAAGCGCTTCCTGCAATCGCCACAACCGCGGCCCAGAACAAAGTGCATCTTCGCATCGTGCCGCTTTGCGCCAATCAATTTGAATTGTCAATCACACGGAGGGCGGTGTAACACGATGCCCTTGGAGGATTTCTTATGGTTGATGAAAAGTGGCGCGCGCGTTTTCGCACTCATGACCAGATTCGCTCGCACGGCGCAATTGGAAACCTGAATGATGGGGTTGAAATCACGACGCAGGGTGTGCGTACGCGGCTGATTGCGTGGCCGGGGAATGGTTTTCAGACCGAGAGCGTCCACGTGCTGACGCTCGCACCGGGCGAGGAAAGCGCGCTGTAAGATTACGACATGGCTGACGAAGCTATGGTGTGTTTCAAGGGTCAAGGCGAGGCGTGCATCCGCGGCGAATGGGTATCAATCGAGCCAGGCGATATAGCCTACGTCCCGGAAGGCGTTCCTCGTGCGCTCCGCAATCCCAAGGGAAACTCGCGCGATCTAGTGCTCGTCAATCAGATTTGTCCTCCGCAGTTCGATCTGTACGAGCCGGCTGGATATTACGATCGAGCTAGCGCCAAGATGAAGTTTGGCGCGATCGAGAAAGCGAAGAAAAACGCTGCACTTGGCAATCTCTCAACAGATAACGAATTGCATTACAATGATAGCTATCCCGCAGTGCGCGCGTGGAATTTGTCGGTGGACGAGATCCGACGCGATGGCGCGCTATTCAACATGTATCGCGGCGCGCTCTTTAGCGACATTGACGTGCCGATGGTGCTGGTGCTCTGGCCGGGTTATGGAGTCAGCCGATGCGGTTTTCACTATGGCCGCATGCCTCCCGGTTCCGAAGCGGCAAGGCACACCCACCCGGTCTCTGACGAGTGCATCGTGAATTGGAGCGGCTCAGGACTTTCGCTGCTTGGCGCCCAATACGTTGCCACCGCCCCATTGGACGTCGTTCTTGCGCCATGTGGTGTACAGCACGGCGGCAAGATTCCTTCTGAAGCAAAAGGCGCAGCGTTTCCCGGCGGCTTTGCGTCCCCGCCACAACTAGACCTTTACCTGCGGACGCCGTACGACAAGGATGGGAAGTATTCAACGCCGCCGTTCGAGATGCTCGAGGCGAAATAAGTAGCGCTCGTTACCGTAACGGCAATTGAATTGCGCTTGGGTGCTCGACGTCATGATATACCTGCACCTTGCAACTATGCGCGTCCTTCGCCGTTTCTTCGGCAACGACTCCGCCGGAGCAATAATTCTTCTGCCACAAAATTGAATTAACCGCGGTAACGACCAAGCGCAGACGGCTGCCTTTCATCAAGCGGCGCGCGATAAACAAACCCGGAGTAAAATTGCACCGCACGATTTCACCGGGCGTCGCCAGTTTCGCTTCACGCAACGATTCGCGGTACCGCAGTCTGCGAAAGTCACTCCAGAGCGCGATACTCGTGCCGTCGGGCTGGATTTCATAAAGGTCACACTCGACATCGATATCGGGTGTGTCGATGGATAGCCAGAGATCTAGCGCCGGGCAGCCAATCAACGGAGTTTCGTTCGGCAACGGATCGGTGTGGTAAACCAATCCGTCCTTCCCGATGCTCAGCGCGAATGTTTGGTCGACTCCGGCGGTTTTTTCTTTCGGATCTGTTCCCTCCACATTTTCGCCGCGGCGTAGATCCATTGGATCGTAAACAAAGCCATCGGTGCCACCGTTTGGCTGCTTTTCGTTCAATGAGCCCGAGTGGAAGACGCCGTTGGCATCGCCGTTCTTCGAATCGAGAAAGAAGGTTTTTGGATCCGCAGTCAACTTCTCAAAGTTGTCGGCGTATTTCCACTCGCCATTCGCGCCGGAATTGCCCAGGGCGAGCAAGTAATACGCAACCTGATTTTTGAGGAATGCGGGTTTCGGTCCGCTTTTCATGGTCCAGTCGTACCACTGGCGGTGCAGATCGTTTAAATCGACGATCGCACCGGAGCCAAACTTTACCCCGCTGACCTCATCCGTAGGCATGCGCGTGCCAGCATGGTCCCACGGTCCGATGATCAGAAAATGTTTCGCGCGCACTTGCGGCGAGGCGTTTGCGAGATGATCCCGATAATACGGCAGCGCACCGAGCTCATCGCCGTCGTATTGACCTGTAATTGTTAGAATTGGCTGCGCGATCTTTTGAAATTGCTCACGCGTGGGCAGCATCGCATCGTAGTAAGCGTCGAGTGTCGGGTGTTTAAGAAACCGCTGAAAATTAACAGACGGATTTCCCACAAACGAGTCGAGCGATTTGAAAGGGAGATGTTTGTTGTATGCGTCGAGGAATTTTGTGCGCCAGAATTTCTGATCGGCGAACAAATTATTCTGCGGGGTGTGGCCGCTGGTCAACGTAAGCCATTGCACGTCGTAGGACATGCCGATGTTGTTGGGCGATGGAAAATCCAGACCGGGATGCGCGGCGGCAGCGGGCACGATCGTCACCAGATGAGGCGGAAATTCCTTCGCCGTTGCCCATTGATCAAAGCCCGCATACGAACCGCCCCACATGGCGACTTTGCCGTCACAGAATGGTTGCTTCGCCAGCCATTCAACCACGTCATGCCCGTCGCTCGGTTCATTCGAGAACGGCTCGAATTCGCCTCCAGAATTGCCGCGGCCTCGAACGTCGACCAGCGCGAACACATAACCGTGTGACGCGAAGTAGGCGCCGCGCGCGTGGTAAGTATCGGAGATGTATGGTGTCAGTGTAAAGATTGCCGGTGTCTTCGGCGGCGAGCCGGGTGCAGTTTTCGGCAAATACAGCGTCGCGTTCAGTTCGACTTTGTCGCGCATTGGAATCTTCACGCTCCACCGCAGATCGTAGTCCGCAGATGGCTGCGCGGGAGATGGTGCTGGAGTTGGCGATTGCGCGGTGACGTTTGTCGTTAAAAGTGCAAAGAGCGCCGCAGCCCAAAGCCATCGTTCCATGTCGCGGTATTGAAGATGAAGCGCGGAGGTGAAACAAGGGATCTTTCTTGCAGCGAAAAGCGGCGCGAGGACTCGTCGTTCCGTCCGCATTTCTGCGCGAAGCTGCTGCGGGCAGG
>DATARG010000287.1:0-1536 GCA_036264275.1 Candidatus Udaeobacter sp.
ACAACTCAGATTGCTGCTCCATATTCGTTTGTCACCACCGTGTCGGCAAGTTCATCTGCCGGCCATCGGCACCTTCACGCCCGTCTTCTTCGCGAAATCCTTCGCCTCATCATAACCCGCATCGGCGTGGCGAATGATTCCCATGCCCGGATCGGTGGTCAGCACACGCTCGATGCGCTTGGCCATCATCTCGGTGCCGTCAGCAACCGTGACTTGCCAAGCGTGGAGCGAGTAGCCGATGCCCACGCCTCCGCCGTTGTGAATCGATACCCAAGATGCACCGGCGGCCGTGTTCAACAGAGCATTTAGTAGCGGCCAGTCGGCGACTGCGTCAGAGCCGTCTTTCATGCTCTCGGTTTCGCGGAATGGAGATGCCACCGAGCCACAATCGAGATGATCGCGCCCGATCACGATAGGAGCTTTAATTTTGCCTTTCTTTACAAGGTCATTCATCGCAAGGCCGAACTCTGCGCGCTCGCCGTATCCCAGCCAGCAGATGCGCGCCGGCAATCCCTGAAACTTGATGCGCTTGCGCGCCAGATCAATCCAGCGGCGCAGGATGCGGTTCTCGGGAAACATTTCCAGCACGAGATCATCTGTAACGTGAATGTCCGACGATTCGCCGGAGAGCGCAACCCAGCGAAATGGGCCTCGCCCCTCGCAAAATAGCGGACGAATGTATCCGGGCACAAACCCAGGAAAGTCGTAGGCATTCTTCACGCCGCGCTGAAAAGCAAATGTCCGAATGTTATTGCCGTAGTCAAAGGTAACCGATCCCATTTTTTGCAGCTTCAACATGCCTTCGACGTGCGCCGCGATCGCGTCGAGAGATTTTTCCTGATATGCATTGGGATCGTTTTTACGCAACTCGAAGGCTTCGGCCAAAGTCATTCCATTCGGCACGTACCCGTTTAGCGGATCGTGGGCTGAAGTCTGATCAGTGAGAATGTCGGGCACAACGCCGCGCGCAGCAAGTTCTGGAATCACGTCCGCACAATTTCCTACCAGGCCGACCGAAACGTTTTCCTTTTTGCGGACCGCATTTTTCAAAATGCGCAGCGCTTCGTCGAGCGTGTTGACCATGAAGTCGCAATAACCAGTTTTCAGCCGCTTCTTAATGCGCTCGGGATCGACATCTATCCCCAGAAACGCCGCGCCAGTCATAGTCGCAGCCATGGGCTGCGCTCCGCCCATGCCGCCCATACCGCCAGAGACGATAAGTTTTCCTGCAAGGTCGCCGCCAAAATGTTTCTCGCCTGCCGACGAAAAGGTTTCGAATGTTCCCTGCACAATTCCCTGCGAGCCAATATAAATCCAGGAGCCCGCGGTCATTTGCCCGTACATCATCAGTCCGGCGCGTTCGAGTTCGTTAAATTTCTCCCAGTTCGACCAATGGCCAACGAGGTTGGAATTGGCGATCAACACGCGCGGCGCATGATCGTGTGTTTTGAAAACTCCGACCGGTTTACCCGATTGCACCAGCAAGGTCTCATCGTTCGCAAGATTTTTCAGCGTGCGAATGATCGCGTGATAAGA
>DATARG010000016.1:0-13314 GCA_036264275.1 Candidatus Udaeobacter sp.
GTGCGCCAAATCTGTCGTGAATATCGTCGCCGCTTTTTATCGCTCATCCGTTGGAAAGAAAATGATCGTCGCGGCCACCGGCATCATTTTGATCCTTTTCGTTATCGGACATCTGCTGGGCAATTTGCAGATTTTTATCGGACCTGATTGGATCAACGGTTATTCGCAACATCTGCGCGACCTCGGCCCTTTACTTTGGGTAATTCGTTTGTTCCTGCTCGCGGCTGTTGTCGTTCACATTTACGTGACGATTCAACTGGCAATCGAAAATCGCCGTGCTCGACCGGAGGCCTACGTCGATCGGGAGTATATAAAGGCATCGTTCGCTTCGCGTCACATGGTGATGAGCGGGTTGATCGTGCTTGCGTTTATTGTTTACCACATCGCGCATTTCACAGTGCGTGTTACCGATCCCCGTTTTGGTCTGCTCAAGGCTGACCCTCTCGGACATTACGACGTCTACTCAATGATGGTGTACGGATTCCAAAATCACTACGTATCTGCTTTTTACGTGCTCGGGCTTTTTTTGCTCGCGCTTCATCTTAGCCACGGATCGTCGAGCTTCTTTCAATCGCTCGGATTCAATGACAAGAAACTGACGCCGCGTCTCGCGTTAGGCGGCCGAATCTTCGCCTGGCTTCTTTTTATCGGCTACACGTCCATCCCTGTTGCGATCCTGACAGGCGTTATCAAGCCGGCACAACAGCTGTAAGAAAACGACCGAGGTTCTTACAGATCGACGACCTGCACGCCTTCGGTCGCGGTCTTCTGGAGATAAAGATCACTCAGGCGTTTTGTCATTGGCCCGACTTTACCCTCGCCGATCTGGCGATTATCTATCCTGATCACGCCGGCTAATTCGCCCATTGTTCCAGTGCAAAACATTTCATCAGCGCCGTAGATATCGGTTAGTGACAAGTCGGTCTCGATGCATCGGATTGCTTCGGTAGCACAAATCTCTATCACCGTTGCACGAGTTATTCCCTCGGGGCACGCTACAACGCGACCTGTTGCAAGTTCACCTCCTGCTTGGGATTCACCGAAGTTATGCACAATGAAGACGTGCGTCGCGTTCGTTTCAGCGACGAAACCGCGCGTGTCGAGCATAAGCGCATCGTCCGCTCCGGCGTTGTTCGCCTCAATCTTTGCCAGGATCGAATTCAGCAAATTTGCATGATGAATACGCGCATCCAAGACATCCGGCGGCGGTCGGCGCGTCTTGGCCGTGATCAAACTCAGCCCGTTTTTCGCGTAAAC
The DNA here is from genome assembly GCA_036264275.1 of Candidatus Udaeobacter sp. Lineage (GTDB taxonomy): Bacteria > Verrucomicrobiota > Verrucomicrobiia > Chthoniobacterales > UBA10450 > Udaeobacter. The sequence continues at coordinate 1,258 of DATARG010000016.1, forward strand.
TGGTGGCTTGTGTTCAGCAAGCACGATCAATGTCGGCCCGCTTTGGTTGAGTCGCGGGTCCATGCCCGAGGTGATCTTTACTCCGCGGGTCAGCATCAGACGAATATGAGCGCCATCCCGCATTTTATTTGCAGCGAGCGTGCGTTTGATTTCGTCGATGATTTTTTCGCGTGGCGGAATTTCCTCGAATGAAACTGCGCGGGCCGAACGCTGGAGGCGCTCCAGGTGTTCATGTAATCTGAATATGCGGCCGTTATAAAGTCGCAGGCCTTCCCAGACGGCATCACCGCCTTGCACTGACGAATCGAACGGACTGATCCCGGCCTGGTCGCGATGCACCAACTTTCCATTGATGTTGACGATCAGGTCACGGTTTCGCTCATCGAATTTCTGAAGCATCTGAATTTAGCTCACACAACGTCCACTACGGACACAAAGAAAACATTTATTTCGATGATGGTGTCCCGTTGTGTTTGCGCCGATTATCAATGCAGAGAGTATTTGTAAAGCCGTTCATAGCATTGACAGCACTCCTCGTAGATTTCGCGTAATCGTGTCGGAACCTCGCTCGGTGTCGAATGATACGGTTGAAATGAGGTCGTTTTTGCCACTTCGCCGTACCAATGCTTGGCCCAGATGCCGTCGGTATCACGCACGCCTGGCGGCCAGGAAAGCATCGCGCTGCTGAATTCGACGGCGATCGCTTCGCACAGCCGTCGCAGCGTTCTTTCTGGATTTTGCAGCACATCCTTGGCATCAACGACGGGCGGCACGGAATTGGTGCGCGTTCGGACGAAATCAAAAATCTCTGCCTGCTGCACAAACCCGAGATCTTCGAGTACGGGGTTTTCTCGCTTTTTGACGTAGGAATTAATTACTTCGCGTGGGTCGCGAATCAGAAAACAATTAGTCACAGCGCCGAGCCATTTGCGATCGATCTCGGGCAACAGATGATGCGTCATCTGTTTCTGAAAGAAAATCCGTTTGCCGTTCGCGAACCGCCCGGTTAAATGGGCCACAATTTTTCCCCAATCGGTTTCGCCGGCCGCGATTACTTCGTGCGCACCGGGATGCGTTATGCCGGTCACTTTAAGGTAATAGGCGTAAAACGGCTCATCGATAACGACGGTATCGTCTCGATTGCTCCACGCGCGCATCATAGCCGTCGAGATATTTCGCGGACCTGACCACATTGCGATGCGAATGGACTCAGCCATCCGCAAAGGTTCTCGCGCCATCCGCGAGTTGACCAGCGAAAATAGACTCTCTTGCAGGGACGCCGATCGGCGCGAACAGAGCGGCCTAACTTTTCGCGAAAACGCCAATCAGCGGTCGCCGTGATGGCGTCTTCGAGCGAAAATCGCTAACGAATCCAGTCTCGGTCCGGATCTCCACATGACCGGCTGCACGCTTTGCGCCGTAGACCAACACAGATCCCACAGGCGCTTCATATGGATTCGAGACCGGCAGTTTTTTGAATCCGTAATTGTTCACTAACTCCTGACCGGCTTGTTTTGCGAGAGTTGTTTGCGGCCGCGATCTCACTACACCAGCGGCAACGAGCGCTTCCTTAACGAAATGCCAGCACTTTGACAGCGAGTGCGCACGTGCGCGTTCCTGAGCTATCGTGGCGGCTCGGCGCAATTTTGGATCAATCTGTGGATCTACCTTTGCAATCGGCTGGACGATTTTCTTTGGATAATATTTGTCTATAACTTCGACCGATTGCTTTTTGCCGGAAGCATCAGTGTAATTAAACTTCGGAGTGGGCGCCGAGAATCGCATCGCCATTGCGGGACGCGGGCAAAATGCGGCGAATCCTAGGAAGACTACGAACGCGCTGGTGAGAAGTTTTCGCATGAAGCCGCGTCCTATCAGGTATATCGGCCAAAGTCGCAACCGATTTCTTTGGCAAAAGCAAAATTTTTCATTTGACTTGCGTGGAATGTTGCAGCGCCCTGCGGAGCTACAGCGATTTGACCAGTTGCATCATTCGGCGGCGTAATTTCGCATCAGGTAACCGGCCAATTCCGCCCTGCACGTTGTCTTCGAGATGACTTGCTTTATCCGTTGCCGGGATCGCACACGTGATAGCTGGATCTGAGACAATCCATTTCAAAAAAAATTGCGCCCACGAGCGGCAATCGATTTCCGCCGCCCAATCCGGCAGCGGTTTCGAGTGCACTTTGCCGAACAGATCGCCGGATCCAAATGGCCGATTTGCGATCACGGCAACGCCGCGTTCGTGCGCTAACGGCAGAACGCGTTCCTCGGCTTCGGGCTCCATGAGCGAATAATTGATCTGGAGAAAATCGAATTTGTGGCTTCGCATTGATCTCTCGATTTCGTTTAAAGCTCCGGATTCGTAATGGGTGATTCCGGTGTAACGAATGCGGCCCTGTTGTTTCCATTCCTGCAGGGTTGCGAGCTGTGTATTCAGGTCGACAAGGTTATGCACCTGCATCAGGTCGATTCGATTCGTGCGCAGAAGCGACATGGAACGTTCCATTGACTGAATTCCGCTTTGCTTCCCCTGAGTCCAAACTTTGGTCGCGAGAAACAACTTGTCCCGAATGCCGACGGCAGAAATGAGATCGCCGATCACCTTCTCAGCGCGACCGTACATCGGTGATGAATCAATCATGCGGCCGCCGAGCTTCACGAACAGCGACAAGACGTCTTCGAGTTGCCTGCGGGTATCCGCGCCAAGGTCGACATCGAACGCCCTCCACGTTCCGAGGCCGATCACCGGTAGTTTCTCGCCAGAGGAAGGAATGGAGCGTGTCAGCATCGCTGACGATTCGCCTTTCGCCTGACCTCGCGATGCTTCAGCTGGCAACATTAAACCTGCCGTCGCTGAGCCGATTATTCTCGTAGCTTCACGTCGCGTCACGATTTCCCACTGTAGGGTGTTTGATTCTCTGGCGCCAACTCGCTCACTCTTCAGACGTCCCGTCAATGTCGCTCAGCTCCCGTTGGCCATTCTGCGAAACGCCAACCGCATCTGGCGCAGATGCCACACAACAGCTATATGCGTGTATGGATCGCCGTCGTTTTATAAAAATATCTACCGCGAGTGCGCTTGCATCGCGAGTAACTGCCACATCTTTGTTTGCAGAGAACACACCGACACCGATGCGTATTCTCATACTCGGCGGCACCGGATTCACTGGGCCATATCAGGTGAAATATGCACTCAGTCGCGGACATAAAGTGACCACATTTAACCGCGGTAAGTCACATCCCGGCGAATTGCCTGCCGAAGTCGAACAGCTTGTTGGCGACCGCAACGGTAATCTCGACGCGCTGAAAAATCGGAAATGGGATGTGGTGATCGATAATCCGACAACGCTTCCTGCGTGGGTGCGCGACGCGGCGCAAGTGCTCAAAGGAAATGTTGATCGCTACATTTTCATTTCGACCATTTCCGTTTACGGCGAATCCAAACAGGGACCTGATGAAAACGCGCCGACAGAAAAATACGAAGGTGCAGATCCGTACAAGAGACGATTGAAGCTGTGCGCGCATCCGGATTCAAAACCTACGGGCCGCTAAAGGCTCTGTCAGAACGCGAAGCCGAGAAATGGTTTCCCGGAAAAACTTTGATCATTCGCCCCGGACTTATCGTTGGCCCTCGCGATGAGAGCGATCGATTTACGTATTGGCCTGTGCGCATCGATCGCGCCGGAGACGTGCTGGCGCCTGGGAATCCAAACGATCCCGTTCAATTCATTGATGCGCGCGATCTTGCTGAATGGACCATTCGCATGGCTGAGAGCCGTGAGACAGGAATTTACAACGCTACCGGACCTGCCAAAACCCTCGGCATCGGCGGGATGCTGGGCGGGATTAAGGACGCCCTGAAGTCGAACGCGAAGTTTACTTGGGTAAGTGAGGACTTTTTGACTGAGCAAAAAGTGCAGCCCTGGTCGGACATGCCGGTGTGGACTGGGAAAGATGATGCGGTTGCGCGAACGAACATTAGTCGCGCGTTGAGCAAGGGCCTGACGTTCCGACCGCTCGACCTCACTGCTCGCGATACGCTCGCCTGGTTCAAGTCGCTTCCGCAAGAGCGCCAATCGCATCCGAAAGCTGGTCTCTCAGCCGAGCGCGAAGCGGAAGTCTTGGCTGAGTGGCGCAAGCGCGCGTGAAAAAACTGTACACGAGGATCGTTGAGGTAAGGTCGGACGAAATTCGCGCGCTCTGGCTCGCGTTCTTTTTCCATTTCCTCATCCTGGCCGGCTATTACATCACGAAGCCAATTCGGGACAGCATTGGCGCGAGCAGCATGGAAGCACTGCCCTGGATGTTCACTGCGACGCTCGTCGCGATGGTGGTCGCAAATGCGGCCTTCGCGGCGACTGTGGCTCGGATGTCGCGGCGAACATTCATTCCCATTGCTTACGGATTTTTCATTGTTGTGTTCGTCCTCTTTTTCATTGCCATGCGAAGCCGTTCCGCGGCAGAACAAGTGTGGATTAACCGGGGATTCTTTGTTTGGGTCAGCGTGTTCAATCTCTTTAACACTGCCGTTTTTTGGGCATTCATGACGGATCTGTTCACGGTCGAGCAAGGTAAACGCCTCTATGGTTTTATCGCCGTCGGCGGCACTCTTGGCGCGATCCTCGGTGCCTACATCACCAAGCATTACGTGCGTGAGATGGGCCCCGCGAATCTTCTGGTCATCGCAGCGGCGATGTTCGCCATCGCCGGATTTCTTGTTCGCTTTTTTCCCCACGGCGCCGCTGAACAAAAGGAACCTGCCGCGATGCTCGAAAAACCGATCGGCGGATCGGTCTGGTCGGGAATCACGCACATTTGCCGATCGTCTTACCTCATGGGACTCGCCGCGAGCATCATGCTCTACACAACCACTTCGACTTGGGCTTATTTTCAGCAGAGCGATCTTGCGGGTGCGGTGCTGAAAACTAGTGCAGACCGCACGGTATTCTTCGGAAATCTCGAAATTTGGGTGAACAGCATCACCGTTCTCATTCAGATTTTCCTCACCGGTCGCTTACTCAAGTGGTTCGGAGTTGCGTTTACACTCGTTTCACTCCCGATCGTAAGTTTGGTTGGCTTCGCCGCAATGGGCGTCGCCGCCAGTCTGGCAATGTTAGCAACGTTTCAAGTTGCACGCCGCGCCGCTGCCTATGCATTGATGCGGCCATCGCGGGAGATTCTCTTCACAGTGTTAAGGCGGGAGGACAAATACAAAGTGAAGAGCGTTACCGACACACTAGGCTATCGTACTGGCGATCAGCTAGGCGCCTGGTCCTACCACGGGTTGCAAGGCCTTGGCCTTAGCCTGAATGCGATTAGCTGGATTGCGGTTCCAATCACGGCCGCTTGGTGCGCATTGAGCATCTGGCTTGCACGCAAGCAGCGCGTTTTAGCGGACGCACAAGCATAGGAGAATCGATCCTCACCTCTCACCGACCTTGCTGCACCTGAGCCGGCATGAGTTGCGTTTGCGCTGATTCGGCGTGAAGCGTTTAGCCAAAGATAAACTAAAGGACATAAAACAATGGCAACACGAACTGGAACGGCGGTATGGGAAGGCACACTCAAAGAGGGCAGGGGAACACTGAAACTTGGCAGCGGCGCATTCAAAGGCCCTTACTCATTTTCGTCCCGCTTTGAGGAAGGAAAGGGGACCAATCCTGAAGAGCTCATTGGCGCGGCCGAAGCCGGCTGCTATTCGATGGCGCTTTCGGCCAACCTCGAAAAGGCCGGCCATCCCGCCAAACGAATCAGCACCACTGCTACCGTGAAATTGGAAATGATCGGCGGCAGTCCAAAAATCACGACCATCGATCTAAAAACCGAAGCCGAAGTTCCAGGAATTGACAAGCAAAATTCCAAGAACAAGCGGAGCTAACGAAAAAGAGCTGTCCGGTCTCAGTTGCGTTAGCGGGCACGCAGATCAATCTGGAAGCAAAACTGCTGTAGTGAGATCATAATCCTGTAGCCACCGGCCTGTGGCCGGTTTATTCAGATTTACCTTTGAGTTCAGAAACGGCCCACAGGGCCGTGGCTACAGCAGATCGCTTTTTATTTCGCCAGTTCGTAAAGGTATTCAACGAACGACATCGTCGCGTCATCAAACCCTTCTATCTTCGGGTTCGTAGATTCGATAACGTAATATTCATCCGGCGCATGTGCGCCGCTGCCGTGGCCGAGTCCGAAATGTCCGGCGGCAAGCTTGAGAGGCCTGCCGGTGAAGACGTAACCGGGATATGAACCTGCGTTGCGCGGCCATAGTAACGCGTCGATTCCGAACTTCTTGTAAGTCGCCAACTGCGCCTGAATCAATGCCGAATCTTTCGACGTGCTCGTCGGATCGTAGCCGCCCGTCATATTCACTTCGATATCGCCGAAGCCGTGCTTCGCCAGATGCTCCCTTAATGCTGCGAGCGCGTCTGATGCTTCCATATCGGGCACCAGACGCATATCAATTTTCGCCACGGCGCGATGCGGCAAAATCGTTTTGCCGCCAGGGCCGGTGTAGCCGCCGACGAGTCCTTCGATGTTTACGGTCGGCTGCGATTCGAGCCGCTCATTCGCCTGCTCCCATGGCAGATCGCCAATCCAATGCTGCACACTGAATTGTTTTTTCGCCTGCGCTTCGCTGCGTACTCCCGACACTCTTTCTATCATCGCTTTTTCTTCGGCGTTGAGCGGAAGTGGTCTGGGATAATCGTCGATCTTGATTTCGTTTCCATCGTCCGAGACAAGCGTGTTGAGCGCTTTGACCAGATGCCAAGCCGGGCTGTCCACCATCGCCTTTAGCGAAGAATGAATGTCTTTTGCCGGACCGCGTCCCCACTTTTCACCGCTGGATACCAACTCCAGCTCGATCACGCCCTTTGAGCCGAGGTTCACTGTGACAATGCCGTCAAGATCCTGTGTCGCAGACGGCATGAAAACGCCGGCGCATTTTTTTAACGCGTCGATCACCTCCATTCGCCTAACGAGCTGCGGAATATGCGGCGAACCGATCTCCTCTTCGCCTTCCGCCACCAATACCAGATTGACCGGCATCTTTTTCCCAGCGCCGCGAATCGCATGTAGCGCCGCGAGGAACGCTGCTTCCGGTCCTTTTTGGTTCACCGCGCCGCGACCGATCACTACTTTTCCGAGAGGCGGTTTGTCCACGATCCGCGCTTCCGTCGGCGGCGACGACCACTCCGACGGATCGAACTGTTTCACATCGTACATGAAATAGAGCCCGACCGTTTTCGGCGCTCCGGAATCAAGCGTGGCGAACACGCCCGGCTTACCATCGGTCTTGATAACGGTCGCCTGCTGAAATCCCGCATCGCGCGCGAGCTTCGCGATGTACTCCGCGCCCTCGGGATAACCGCGGTTCTCCGCCGCGATCGAAATCTGCGCAATCCAATCCTGCAACCGCTTCACCGCCTCGTCGTGGCGTTTGGTAATTTCAGCTTTGATGTCAGCGTGTTCATCGCTCGCTGCGATGCAGCAAGTTGTCGCAAGGGCGAGCGCCGTTACGAATACGAGGAGTTTTTTATTCATACAGTGCGAGGTTTTCCTGTTTTGGTGTTGATGCCGTCGTGATCAGGCTACTGAATTTGTTAACCAAGTCTTCGAGCTTCGCGACGTAGTATTGGATATTTTCGTCGCGGTTTTCGGGGTCAAATTCGGTCGCTAGTTTCGCAGCTTCGTACGCTGGAACCTTCTTCGGCGTAGCCGTGATGTAGTAACTAATTTGATCGCCGGCTTTGTAGTTGCGGCCACTGGCAACAGCGAGCTCGTACGCGGCAGCGCGATTACGCGCTGAGCCGGCGATCTTCACCCGATATTTCTCAAGCGAATCTTGCAGCGTGTCCGTTTTCATCAGCATATCGATTTTCCACTCTCGATTTCGAATTTTTCGCTCAAAATCGGTCCGAAGATCGGCAATCGCTTCCGGTTTGCCTTGCATTATCATCTTGATCATTTCCTCCAGAAAAACGCGCTGGAATTTTTCGAGTCCACGGGACTTCAGCGCACCTCCCTTAATGATGACGTGGCCGTCTTTCGTGAGAAGCGCGTAATTTTTCGCTTTATAACTGAGCATTGCGTCGAACTGCTCATCGATTTCAACATCAATCCCGGCTGGCAATTCCGCAGCCAGGCCGCGCTGCAGCTCCTCGATCTCATTTTCTGTAGTGGCAGCCGTGTCGGCTGCGCGCAGTTGCGGGCTTTCAGGCAACGCGCCTGTCGCCACAGTAGATGGCGGCACGAAATAAATTCCGTCAGTGTCGACCTCAATGACTTGCGCTCGACACGCCTTGAGCCAGTCGATCATTTTCCTCAGTAGATCGCGCCCGATCTGCGTGACACGGGCGGCAGCATCAAAGTCTGCGAAATGACCCTGCGCGAATCCAAGATAGCCGTAGAAGCTGTTGAGCAGAATCTTGAACGTATTTTGCAACGCCTGGAGATGATGCTGTTTTGCTGGATCTCGTTCCGCTCGCATTCTTGCCTTGGCTTGGAGGCGGAAGCTTCGAAGGTCCGTGAGTAAATGCCGAAAGATTTGCAGCTCATCCGTCGCAGGGAAGCAATCGAACTGCAACATGATCGACGGATAAAGTGACGCAACGTCGCAGTGCCACACGTTGCGCGCCACACCGGTGAAAAAAATATCGGTGTAACCGCCCTCGAATGCGCGTGGAATCGGCAGTTCGGGAATGGAATGGCGTTCTCGAAAATACTCACGCAAGAACAGCGCATTGATACGCGTGGCGTTGCCGCGCACGATTACGTCCTGATAATTATAAGGAAAAATTTGCGCCTGAATAAAGTAGCTCTGGCTCAGCAGGTTCGATAAAGCGCGCGTTTCGCGAACGCCGCATAGCGCGCGTCGCTGAAACATTTCCGAATCGCTGGTGTACGCTCGTTCCAATTCCTTCCCGTTAAGCCCTGAAATCTGTTCGCTATCGCAGAGTTCGAAATGTCGGGCGACATCCGCGCGTTCGAATCCTGCAAGAGAACGCATTCCAACGTCGTAGAATTGTGCCAGCAAAAATGTGTCGACAAAGTGGCGGCCATCGATCGTGAACTTCGGATAATCGATGGTTTTCTCAGCAATTTGCAGCCGTGAAGGCCGCGAGCGGAGAAAGCCACCACTGCGTCCCCAATCCAGTTTGGTTTTCAATTTCTTTGCGCGGCCGACAAGATAGGGCAGGTGCACACGGAACAGATCGTGACCTTCGATTACATCGGGATCGCGTTCTTTAACGAGGGTAGTGAGTCGCCTCAGCGCGTTTTTTTCGGATTCTTCTATATTGTTCGGATCGACGACGATTAGTTCTTCCCAGCCGGTATTGTCCGAGAGAGCGATGCTCATGATGTGATCGTTGCTGCCGGGGTCAACGCCCCCGGCTACAGAAAGCACTTCGAGTTGCATGCGCTTCAGTTCCTCGAAGGGCAAATCCTTGAACAGTGTACGGCCAGTCGCAGTTAGGTAATGCTGGATCGGATCAGTAAATGCGAAGAAATCGCGGCCGGCGTTCTTCAGTCCGTTGCGGAGCGCAATTAACTCCTTCCAGCTATCAACAGTGATGAGCCAGCCGTACTTGAGATCGCTGCGGAGTTTTTCCGTCTCGATGCCAAGATCGACAACGTCGGAGTCTGCCCAGACAAACGGGTGAAATGGTTCAACGTCGGTAACAGTCGAACCGTCTATTTCCCGCCGATGAGCACGCACGGTGCCGGTTTCGCCCAACTCAACGGCCACAATCCGAGGTGTTGGATCCGCGCCAAAGAGCAGCGTGTTTTTCTCAAATTCCACTTCCTACTAACGTGCTGTCGTTCCGAGCGAAGTCGAGGAATCCCGAGGCGATACGTTTCGGTAACTCCGCGGGATCCCTCGACTGTGCTTCGCACCGCTCGGGATGACAAATCTGCGGAGCGGATGGGAGTAACGACCAAGCTTTCCAATCTGCGAAATCTGTGGATATAAATCCGGAATGAAGATTCGTTCGTTGTTGATTTTGTTACTATCGACGTGGGTTGCGCCTCTCATTCTGGCGCAGCAAACGCCGCAATCGCTTGCGGATGCGGAGCTTCCATCGCTCCTCACGATCTACAAAGACATCCACAGCCACCCGGAATTATCCGGATATGAGGAGCGAACGGCAGCCATAGTCGCGAAAGAATTGCGCGCAGCTGGCTGCCAGGTCTCCGAACACTTGGGCAAATATGAGAATCCCAAACTCAAAGGCTACGGCGTCGTAGGAGTGATGAAGAATGGCGACGGGCCGACAGTGCTTGTGCGGACGGATACGGATGCGCTGCCTGTAGAAGAAGAGACTGGTTTGCCATACGCCAGCAAGGTCATCGCCAAAAACGATGAGGGTAAAGACGTCCATGTGATGCACGCATGCGGCCATGACACACATGTTGCGGCGTTTATCGGCACCGCGCGCTCTCTCGGAAAGTTAAAAGATCAATGGCACGGCACGATCGTGTTCGTGGCGCAACCGGCAGAAGAGATTGGTACCGGCGCGCGCGCGTTGTTTAAAGACGGACTCTATGAGCGATTCGGAAAACCAAATTTTGCGCTTTGTTTTCACGATAAAGCCGATATTGAAGCCGGCCACATTGGCGTAACCGAAGGATATACGTCCGCGACCGTCGATTTTGTCGACGTGACGGTCCGGGGCGTCGGCGGACACGGTGCTTATCCACACAAGATTAAGGACCCGATCGTCCTGGCAGCGCAAATCATCAATGCGTGGCAGACCATTGTAAGCCGTGAAAATAATCCAATCGATCCGGTTGTCGTCACGGTGGGATCGATTCACGGAGGTACCAAACACAACGTTATCCCGGATGAAGTGAAGATGCAGCTTACCGTGCGCACATATAAGCCTCAGGTGCGCGAGCGCGTGCTTGCGGATATCGATCGAATTGCCAAAGGCTGCGCAGCAGCTGCTGGAATACCGGCGGAGTTAGCTCCAGTTGTGAGCGTGCCCAAGGATGTGGTTACGCTTTCGACTTACAACAATCCTGAACTCACGAAGCGGCTTGTCGCTGTTTGGAAAAAGTCGCTAGGCGACAAAAATGTCGAGATGGTCGATCCAACGATGGGCGGCGATGATTTTTCTGAATACAGCTTGCCGGATCATTCCATTCCAGCGGTTTATTTTCACTTCGGCGCCGTCGATCCCGCGAAGATCGCGGAGTCCAAAGAGACAGGGAAGGAATTGCCCACACTGCATTCGAGTAAATTCGCGCCAGTTCCCGAACCAACGATCCGCACAGCTGTTATGGGAATGACGACTGCTGTGCTGGATCTGATGAAAAAATAACGCAAATCGTCATTCCCAGCGAAGTCGAGGAATCCCGCGGCGATAGCATTCGGTAGTTCAACGGGATCCCTCGACTGCGCTTGGCTCCGCTCGGGATGACAGCGCGCGTACATGCGCGAGGCGTCACTTCACCTTGATGTGCTTCCGGAGGTACGTCGGAACATCGAGGTCTTCGCCTTCGATGATTGTCGGTTCGCTTTTTTCGAAACGACCCCGTGTCACGGGCTCAAATTGCAGAACTTCCTGCTTGGCAGGCGTCGCTGATTTTTCAGCAGGCGCTTTCTCTTCCTTCAACGGGACCGATTTCTCCTGAGGCATGTTGATCACTGGCTTGGGCTCGCCGTTACGAGTGGGTATTACGCACGATTCAGTGGGGATGGCTGTTGTAACTGGTTCCGTTTCGGCTGCGACAGGCTCTTCGAACGGAATCACTTCCTCGAAATGTTCAAATTTGATTGTCGGTTCTTCAGGTTGAACTTGCGGTTCAGGTGCCACGGCTTGATATCCCTCTCGAAGTGGCGCCGCTGCGGCCGCACTGCTCGGCGCGGGAGGCGTTTGGAGTAAAACGTCCTCTTCTGCCGAGAGGGAACTGATGATTGTGAGGCTCAATCGGTCTCCGAGTCTTGCATCCACGACGGCGCCGAACAGAATTTGTGTCTGATCGTTAACGTGACGCCCGAGCTCTTGCATCAGGATTTCGACCTCGGAGAGCGTCATGCCCGGCCCGCCAGCTACC